>JAUQXD010000174.1 GCA_030834835.1 Thermoflexales bacterium
CTGCTCTGTCCAAATCTGGAAGCCGCCGATGTCACGGCTTGTCAGACGGGTCTGGCCACACCGGCTGGCATCTACTGGGCGTCCAAAGAGCCGCTGTCGCCGGGCGATTTTGAGCGCTGGCTCAACGATCAGCTCAGCGCGCCGCTGCCACGGGAGTTAGTGGATACATTGCGCGCCGCCTTTGCGCCGGAGGTCGTGATTCCGGCCTCATTTTCGGTGCGCAAGCCAATCGAGCGCAACACCCAGGCGCAGTTGCCGCCGCTCTTATTGGATCCCCGCCAGGAACAAATTCTCAAATCCGATCTCGATCTGTCGGACGAAGCGCGCTCGGCCGTCGATGACTTTAACCTGCGGCTGATTAACGGTGTGGCCGGCAGCGGCAAGTCGCTGATCGTCGTGTATCGGGCTCACTTGCTGCACCAGCTGTTTCCAGGCAAACAAATCCTGGGCCTGACTTTGAATAAGCCGTTGATCCACGATCTGGAGGCCCGCTATCGCCAGTTGAGCAACAGTCAGAACGGCGTGGTCTGGCAGAACTTCCATCAATGGTGTCGCGGACTTAAGCCGCCTACTGAGCCGCGCTGGCAGGTGATTTCGATCGGGGCCCGCCAGCGGCTGATCGCCGAAATCTGGCAGCAGCACCTCGGCGACACGTCGATCTCCGAGCGCATGTTTCAGGAAGAACTGGATTGGCTCAAGGACCGGTTGCTCTTTGGCCGCGAGGAATACGTGAATGCCGATCGTGCCAAACGGGGCTTTGGCCTGACACCGGCGATGCGTCAGAAGATGTATGATGCCTTTCTGGCCTATCAGAAGGAACTGAAGCGGCGCGGCCAACTCGACTGGGGCGATGTGCCGCGCCAGATCTGGCGATTGTCCTCGGACCACAAGTTGACCCTGCCGATCTATGATGTGGTGCTGGTGGATGAGGCCCAGTTCTTTGCGCCGATCTGGTTTGAAATCATCAAGCGGATCGTCAAGCCGGGCACCGGCCATTTGTTCCTCGCGGCTGATCCCACACAGGGCTTTCTGAAACGCGGCCAATCATGGCGGGCCAGCGGTCTCGAAGTGCGCGGTCGCACGCTCAAGTTGGAGAAGAGCTATCGGACCACACGCGAGATTCTCAGCGCGGCGACGCTGCTCTACCGTACCCAACTGCCCGGCGACGATGAAGACATTATTGCGCCAAACCTGCTGGGGATGCCAAGTGGCGCCCTGCCGATTATTGTGCAAGTGAGCAGCGAACAGGACGAAGTGACCCGCGTTGTCAATGAAATCCGCACACAGTGCCAGAGCGGCGGCGTCGCGTTGGGGGATATTCTGGTCATTCACGCACACTGGCAAGGGGTCAATCGGCTTTCGGCACGGTTGCAGCGCGAGTTTGGTGAGTCAGCCGTGATCGATCCCAAAGACGCGCCGAAAGGTAATCAGATTCGCGTGGTGACGCTCAACGCGGCGACTGGTTTGGAAAGCCCGATCGTGTTTCTGTGCGGTGTGCACCAGTTGTATGAGGAAGAGCAAAGCGTCCGTCTGTCGGACGATGAGCGCGCCGAGTTGATTCGCGACAACACGCGCAAGCTGTATATGGCGATCACCCGCGCCGGGCAGCGTTTGGTGCTGACGTATGTGGGCGAGTTGCCGGACATCTTGCGACAATTGGGGACGGTGGCATGAGTAGCGATCCAATTCTGCCTGGCACCGAAGTCGTGGCGCGCGGCTTGAAGTGGGAAGTGGTTGAAGCGCAGCCGATGGGTGAACAGACGCGTGTGCGTCTGCGCGGCACCGGGCGGTTCGATGGGTTTGAGGTAGACGTGCTCACGCCCTTTGAGTCGATCGAGCCGCTCATCCATGATCTTGATCCCGAACACGCTGGGCAACTGCCCAACTGGATTGTCTATCATCAAGCATTCTTGCTCGAACAAGCGTTAGGGCCGGACGCTTTCCTCGCCGTGCAGCCAGGCCGCTTGCGGATCGAGCCGTATCAACTGGTGCCGCTGGCCCGTGCGCTGCGGATGACCCGCCCGCGCTTGCTGCTGGCGGATGACGTTGGCCTCGGCAAAACCGTTGAAGCGGGGCTGATCATCGCGGAGTTGATGGCACGCCGGCGCGTGCATCGGCTGCTGATCGTCACGCCTGCCGGCCCATTGCTTGACCAATGGCAGACGGAGATGACGGAGCGCTTCGGGCTGCGGCTTGAGGTTGCTGATCGGGCAGCACTGGACCGCATCCGGCGCGGCGTTGAACTGGGCGCGAATCCCTTTGATCATTTGCCGCTCGCCATCACCTCGATGGATTTCCTCAAGCAAGATCGCGTGCTCGACGAATTGGAACGAGCGTTGCCTTACGATCTCATCGTGATGGACGAAGCCCACCACTATTCGGAAACAGGCATGAATGAGGCGGATCGCAGCGAGGCTTCTCAACGGCGGCGACTGGCTGAAGTATTGGCACGCCAATCGGATGCACTGTTGCTGCTTTCGGCGACGCCGCATGACGGCTACGATCGATCGTTTGCTTCGCTGTTGGAATTGCTCGATCCTTCGTTGGTTGATGGCAAAGGCCGACCGCGCGAGGACGTTTATCGTGCGCACGTTGTACGCCGGCTGAAGAAGCACATCAAGGTCTTCAACCCCAAACTCGGCGAGTATGTGAACTTCCCGGAACGTGAGTTGGTGCCAGTTGAGATCGGCGCGGACGCCATCACACACCCTGAGTTTGTCGAAGTGCATCGGGCTTTGTTGGCTTTCATCGCGCCGGCACTGAAACGCTCGCTGCGCACCCGGCAATATGACGACGCCCTGGCCTATCTGGCTTTGCTAAAGCGTTCGACTTCGTCGGTCGTGGCAT
>JAUQXD010000175.1 GCA_030834835.1 Thermoflexales bacterium
CAATTCAATCCGATCGGCCTCGGCGACGTCAGCGCGCTGGCCGTCTCGCCCAACTATGCAGCCGATCAAATCGTCGCGGCGATCACGAGCGTTGATGGGCAGTTACACTGGTCGACGAATCAAGGCAACACGTGGACACCCGGCACATTAACCATCCGTGTCGGTGGACAACACAACTTGCTCTTCTCACCGACCTTCGCCACGGATCAAGTATTGCTCGCAGCCAGTTCCAACGATCCCGGCGCGTATCGATCGACCAACGGCGGCGGAACGTGGACACCCGTCGGCTGGTACGACCCCTATCAAGCTTATAGAGGCGGCTTCGTCGGCGGAGGTGTTCAAGCATTGGTGCTGGCCCCCACCACGGCGGACACACCGTTTGCTTTTGCGGGCACGCGCGCCGGGCTGTATCGTTCGCAGAACAGCGGCGAATACTGGTATCAAGCGATGACGGGCCTGCCCCGTGTGACCGTGCGCAGCCTGGCCATTTCCTCGGACGATCCCGCCCGCTGGCTGGTGGGCACCAGTTACTTCGATCACATCCGCTTCGACGGCAGCACCGGCGAATGGGACGGCAATGTGCAGCTGTCCACGGATTCCGGCCAAACGTGGCGCGATGTCACCGGCCAACTCGATCGCGTAGTGCAAGTGGCTTTCTCGCCGGATGCCGTGCACGATCATACCGCGCTGGCCTGCACGGGCGTGGCCGGTCAACACGGCTACGTCGGCGGCAGCATCTATCGCTCCATCGATGACGGCCAGAGTTGGACCGCGACGATCTCCACGACGCTGTGCCACGCGCTGGCCTTCTCGCCCGATGTCGCCGTCGATCACACCGTGTGGGCGGCGTCATCGTACGGGCCGTTGGGGCCGGGCCTGCTCCGATCGGTGGACGGCGGCGCGACGTGGTCGTTGTTGACTTCGAGCATCACGGCCGAACGCATCGTGCCTTCGCCGAACTATGCGATCGATCATACCTTGTTCGCCACTTCGTCAGACGGCCACTTGCAAAAGTCGATCGACGGCGGGTTGAACTGGTCGCCGATCTTGACGCACACCATTTCCGCATTAGCCGCTTCACCAGCCTATGGCGCGAGCCAAACCATTTATGCCGCAGCCAAAGACAGCGCGCTCACTCCGGCTGAACTGTATCGATCCGACGATGGCGGCGCGACGTGGTATAGCGTTACGACGGGCGTGCCCGGCAATCTAAACATCGCAGCGATCAACTTTGCCACAGATGGATCAGTTTTGCTCGGCGTGACGTATGGCGATGGCACCACGGGCACGGCCACGTATCGCTCGATCGATAACGGCGCGACGTGGACATTGTTGAGCAGCGGGCTTGAGGCTTATCAACTTTTCGATGTGACGTCGCTGGCGAATGCGTTTGATAGTGCATCGCACGGCGGCATCTCGTTCTTTGCAGCCACGAACGGCGGCCTGTGGCGGCTCGATCGAGATCAGCACGACCCGACCGAACCCGGCGCGTGGACGACCGGCCGGCTGCGCGGCGGACGTGCGGAGAAGCTGGCTGTCTCGCCGGACTTCGCCAATGATGGTGTTGTCTTCAGCGGCCAGATCGATTTGCTGCGCGCCACCGAGTATGGGCCGGGCATGGTTAAGTCCAGCGATTGGGGCTACTCGTGGCAAGTAGTGGGCGTGAGCGCCGCAGAATCAATGGGCAGCGGCGCAGTGTACGGCTTTACCTTCTCGCCCAACTTCGCATCTGATCAAACCGTGTGGGCGTCGACTTCGGGCGGCTTGCTCAAATCCACCGACGGTGGCGATACCTGGCACGTGGTGAACGGTCTTAATATTGGCGAGCCACGCGGCGTCGGCGCACTGGTGCTGGCACCGGACTACGTAGCCAGCGGCCATATGATCGCGGCGGGCCGCTACTGGCAAGTTCGCCTGAGTCAGGACTTCGGCCAGACGTGGTCGTCCGTACCTAACGTGTCGGCAGGCAACATCACGTACTCGTCCAACTTCGCCGTCGATGGCACGATCTTTGCGAGCACTTACAACGTCTATCGCTCGATCGATCGCGGCCTGAACTGGACGCAAGTCCTAACCATGGCTGGATCGGTATCGCTGTCGCCGCAGTTCGGCGTCGATCACGTGGCCTTTGTGGCGGGCAGCGGCGGCGTATCTAAATCCATCGACAGCGGCGTAACGTGGACGACGATCTTCAGCAACGCGCTGAGAATTTTCCTGTCGCCACAATATGCGGCTGATCATACGATCTACGCTTTAAGCGACTACGGCTACAATCCCGGTGTGAGCAATCTCGTTTATCGTTCGCCGGACGGCGGCGCGACGTGGATCACGACGAGCGTCGGCATCTTCGTCACAACCTTCGGCGGATTGGTCTTCTCGCCCGCTTTCAACGTCGATCACGTGCTGTATGCCACCGGCGACACCGGCCTGTATCGATCCAACGATGGCGGCCTCAATTGGCTACTCGTGCCCGACTTCGCCAATCGATCGATCTCAACGCTGGTGTTCTCGCCCAACTGGCCCACACACCCCTACGTGCTGGTCGGCACGCGCCAGGGCGTCTATCGTTCAATCGACGGCGGCGCGACCTGGGTGCGAATGCAAGGCCTGCGTCCGCTCACCGCAATGCCGCTGGCCCTGGTCGACGATGACACCGTATGGCTGGCCGGTACTGGCAGCGGCGTTCATGTCAGCACCGATCAAGGTCAAACGTGGTCGCCATTGGGGACATCCTCGTCGTATATCAATGACCTGGCCGTCTCGCCTGCGTACACTACCGATCACACCCTCTTCACCACTTCGTCGTGCCCGGGCTGCACGGGCGTCAGCATTCAACGCAGCACCGATAGCGGCGAGACCTGGCAATACCTCCGCTCGATGAACTTCAACGGCGCGTTGGCGATCTCGCCGCAATTCGCCAGCGATCACACGATTTACGCGCTCGGCGGCGGCCAGGTATATCGATCGATCGATGGTGGCGACAACTGGTGGACCTCGATCGGGACGTGGCCGCCCTTCGCGACACCCTATTGGGCCATCGCCCTGCCGCCAAACTATCCAGACGATAGCACCGTCTTCGCCGCCGGGCCGGGCTTCTGGCGCTTGCCGCCTGGCGAGACGCTGTGGCAGTCGGCAGCATCGGGCATCGTGTCCACCACCAACCTCGCCGCGATTGCGGTCGCGCCCAACTACTCCACCACGCATACGCTGCTAGCCGCCATTCAGGACTATCAAATGGACGGCCTGCACGCCGATGTCCTTCGCTCGGACGATGGCGGCATTAACTGGCAACCGTCCGGCATCGGCTTGCCCACCACCGAATGGCGCAACATCGCGTTCTCGCCCAATTACAACACCGATCACACCGTATACTTGATCTCAGTCGATCGACTGTATCGATCGATGGACGACGGGCACAGCTGGACGTTGATCGGTGCGCCGCCCGAGTGGCCCACACTGAACGACGTGATTGTTACTCATGCCAGACAAGTGCTCGTCTCATCGGATGCGGGTGTGTGGCAATATCGCACGGGCTTCCGCGATGTGCTGATCAACGGCAGTTTCAACGCGAACAGCGGCTGGACTTTGATCGGCGACGCGACCTACAGTGGCACAGTCAGTTACGATGATGCTCGCGCCTTGCAACTTAGCCCGGCCAATGGCGCAAATACCGTGCTCGATTCGGCGATCGCGCAAACGGTGACGATTCCCATCAGCGCGACCGTGGCGCAATTAAACCTGCGCCTGTATCCCGTCTCCGACGAATCACAACCGGATAGCGATGCGCAGTACGTGTCGATCACGCCAGCAGATACGCCGACCACTTCGACGCTGTTGCTGAAGATGCTGTCGAATGCGCAGGCGTGGCAGCGCTATAGTTTTGATCTGCGTTCGTTTGCGGGACAAGCCATCGGCGTGCGGGTGGGCGCGATCAATGACGGACAAAGCGGCGCAACCGCGCTATACGTGGATAACGCCTCGCTGATTACGCTAGGGGCGGCGGGGCATCAGGTCTATCTGCCCGTCATGTTGAAAAACTGAAAGAAGGCCGGGGTCAGGGATCGGGTAAGAGACGCGGGGCAGATCACTGGATCTGCCCCGCGTCGAAATTCGTTACCGCTGCTTGCCATCAAATGAATTCGCCGGCAAGGTTTAGGAAGCCCGCGCCGCGGGCTTGTTACGATTAGCCGTCGGTTTTTAACCGATGGCGGCTATCGAGGCAAATGCGCGCCCCAGATTAAAAGCCGCGTAGTTGATGTCCCACACTTCGGGTTTGGCGTTGATGCGCTGCAACGCCTTAAGCCACACCTCAGGCGGAAAGACATCGAAGGGCGCGCAGGTGTTCAACACGCCCATCATCACGACGTTGGCGCTGCGCCCTGTGTGATCGCCCAACTCCAACGCTTTGCCCAACACGTCCACTTCGATCACGTGATAGGGTTTTAGAATCGACTTGATCTGTTCGGCGGTGGGATAATCTTTTTCGGCTAAGCCGGGCGGAATCAACTGCGTGTTCGCCATCAAAATCGTGCCGCCGCGTTTGAGCATTTCCAGAAAGCCAGGACGCAGCACTTCACTCTGCTCCATCACGATGAGGCAATCGGCCGAACCGGGCAGCAACACGGGACTGGTCACAGCGCCACACGCGAAGGTGCTGATCACGGGGCCGCCCATCTGCGCCATGCCATGCGTCTCGCCCTTGATGATGTTCTGCTCATCGTAACCCGCCAGAAACGCGAGTTGTGTCAGCACGCGGCCAAAGAACAGATTCCCCTGCCCGCCCACGCCGCGAATCGCGAGAGATAATCGGGCTGGCCTGTGGCCGTTGAAAGTTAGCAGATCAATCGTGCGCGGGGCGGACGGCACATCAACGCGCGTACCTTGATCGAGATCACTTAATCGAACCGTCTGCAATACGCCCGTGGGACACATCTGCACACAGGCGGGTGTGTGACCACCGCAGCCGCTGCACAGATTGTTGATCGTTGGGATGCCGTCCGCGTTGAGTTCGAGGCCGGGGCAGACCAGACAGATGTTGCACTGCTTGCACGCATCCGCGCCGACGAAGACGCGCTGCTGACTGGCCGCGCTCTTTTGAATGCACGCGCCGTCGCGCAAAACGATGGTCGTATAAACGCCCTGCGCGGCTTCGGCTAAGGCTGTTTTTAAGGTCTGTCGGATGTCCTTCTTTTCATACGCGCCGATGACGATGACCTTTGCGCCATGCGCGGTGAGCGAGGCAGGCAGATCAAATTTCATGTGTTCGCCCGCGAGATTCGTCGGCGAAGTGGGCGAGGGCTGCCCGCCCGTCATGCCCGCCCATTCGTTATCGAGAATGACTTTGACGCCGGGCACATTGCGATAGATGGCGTTGCGCGTGGCATCGAGACCGCTGTGACATTCGGTGCCGTCGCCGATGACGCTGATGACCTGGCCCACTTTATCGGGCCGCGAGACCACATAGCCGATGCGTTCGCCTTCGCTCGCGCCCATCGCCAGCGCGGTATCGAGCGCGTTCATGTAATACAGCAGCGTGTTGCAGCCGATGTCGCCGAACACCGTCTCGATCTGGCC
>JAUQXD010000012.1 GCA_030834835.1 Thermoflexales bacterium
AGATCAATCGCGCGCCATTGCGAATGATGCCGCTGTATTCCTGCGATTTGCCCGGCAGAAAACCGGGCACGTCCTGCAACGTCACGATCGGGATGTTGTAGGCGTCGCAGATACGGATGAAGTGCGCGGCCTTGATCGACGCGGCGATGTCGATGCAGCCCGCCAGCACCATCGGCTGGTTCGCCACGATCCCCACGACATAGCCGTTCAGCCGCGCAAAACCCACCACCATGTTCGGCGCCCATAGTTCGCGCACTTCCATGAAGCGGCCATCGTCGACCACGGAGGCGATCACTTTGCGCACATCGTAGGGCTTGTGCGGATCCACCGGCACAATCTCTTCCAATTCGGGACAGCGTCGGGCCGGATCATCGATCGGTTTGACGTAGGGCGGATCGTTTTGATTATTCGAGGGCAAATAACTCAACAATTCGCGCACGCTCGCCAGGCACTCGCGATCGTCCTTCGCCAGGAAATGGCTGACGCCGCTTTCGCGGCTGTGCACCAGACCGCCACCCAGTTCTTCTTGCGTCACTTCTTCCTGCATCACGGCCTTCACTACATCGGGGCCGGTGATGAACATGTAACTGTTCTCGGTCATGAAGGTGAAGTCCGTCAACGCCGGAGAATACACCGCGCCGCCCGCGCACGCCCCCATGATGACCGACAGTTGCGGGATCACGCCGCTGGCTTCGCAGTTCGCATCGAAGATGCGGGAATAGCCGCCCAGACTGTCCACGCCCTCCTGAATGCGCGCCCCGCCCGAATCGTTGAGCGCGATGAACGGCGCGCCGTATTCCAGCGCCATGCGCATGACTTTCACGATTTTGTTGGCGTGCATCTCGCCCAGTGAGCCGCCCATCACCGCCGCATCCTGCGCCGCGACGAACACGTGCCGGCCTTCGACCAGGCCGAAGCCTGTGATCACGCCGTCGCCCAGGCGCGAGCCTTTGCCACCCAGATACGCGTCATACCGCGGCAGCACCAACGTATCGATCTCGCTGAACGTGCCCGGATCAAACAGTACCTCGATGCGCTCCCGCGCCGTCAGGCGGCTCTTCTGATGCTGGGCAGCCGCCTCTTTTTCGCTCCCGGCCGCTTGCGCGCGCCGTTCGCGCAGTTTCTTCACATAGGCTTCCACGTTCACCATCCTGACAAGAAAATGAGCAACGAGTCACCTGTAAAACCCCGCAACTCGTTACTCGTTACTCTACCTGTGCCCGCCCATGTTAGCATAAAGTGCCGCCGGACGCGCCGCTTCTCAATAGCTGCAATTCAGGCTATCATGCTGGCAGACGATCATCCATCGAGGCGGGCCATGAAATCGCCCCAGGCCAATCCCATGTCACGCCGGCTGACGGTGACCGCGGTGGCGCTGTTGGCGCTCATCGCGATCGGCATTGCCGGTTATCAAGTGTTGGGAAACATGAATTTCGTCGAAGCGGTCTACATGACCGTGATCACGCTGACGACGGTGGGCTTCAGTGAAGTGCATCCGCTGTCAAACGCCGGGCGCATTTTTACGATCGGCATGATTATCGGCGGCGTCAGCGTGGTGGCTTACGCCTTCAGCAGTCTGACGCAATTCGTAGTCTCCGGCGAATGGCAGCAGCAGTGGCAGACTCAAAGGCGGCGGCGCATGTTAAATCAACTGACCCAGCATATCATCGTGTGCGGTTACGGTCGCGTGGGCAAGAACGTCGTGCACGAACTCGCCTCGGAGCGGCTGCCCTTTGTGGTCATCGATTCCGATCCGGCCAAAGTAGCCCACCTGCACGAACTGGGTCATCTGGCCCTGCCGGGTAACGCCGCCGATGAACACTTGTTGCAAGAAGCGCGGATCGATCGGGCGCGCGGGTTGGTCGTCTGTGCCAGCTCGGATGCGGAAAACGTCTATATCGTGCTGACGGCGCGTGGCTTGCGCGCGGACATCCCGATCGTCGCCCGCGCCAACTACGAGGAGTCGGAGGCCAAGCTGCGTCGCGCCGGCGCCGATCGGGTGATCTTGCCGTTCACGATTGCCGGACATCGCATGGTGTCGTTGCTGGTGCGGCCCGAAGCGGCCGACTTTATGGATGAGGCGCTGCGCGTGGGCGGCACGGATCTGCTGCTGGAACAGATCAACCTTGCCGCAAATTCGGTCCTTGCCAACCAGACACTGGCGCAATCAGAACTGGGGAGCAAGTTCGGCGTAACCGTGCTGGCCTGCCGGCAGCCCGATGGCAAACTTGAAACGCGCCCCGGCGCTGAAACGATCTTACAGCCGGAGGCGCGCCTGATCGTCCTCGGCACATCCGATCAGCTGCGCGCGCTGATCGAGTTGGCGCACGGCTCCGGCGCGCGGCGCTAGGTCGCGGCGTCAATCAGCCTGACCAACCGCGCCACATCCGCTTTGGCGCGTCTCTCAA
>JAUQXD010000176.1 GCA_030834835.1 Thermoflexales bacterium
GGCATGGACACCTGGACCGAATCGCGCGATCTGTTTACGGCGCTGTGCCGCGAGGCACTGGGCGCAGAGCGCGCGTGTCTGGCGTTTGAGGGCGCGATGCCCGCCACCGGGTCGCAGCGGCTGGATTATCAGTGGTCGCCCGCGTATGAAGCGATCGTTCAGCAGCCGATCGAACAATCGGGCGAATGGGTGCGGCCTGACGGCGATCACTGGTTGTGGCCGCTGGCCGATTCGCGCGGCGTCATTGGCCGGTTGATTCTGGGGCCGCGCCTCAACGGCAGTGAATACACCGTGCAAGAATTGCAGGTCGCGGCGACGTGCGCCGAGCGCATCCTGGACGCGCTGGCCGGCGAGCAGCTGGCGCGCGTGGCGGTGAACCTGCTGCAACAGCGCATCGCGCAGGTGCAGGTGATGAGCGCGCAGCACAAGCGCATCATTCATGATGAAGTGCTGCCGCAAATTCATCTGGCCCTGTTAAAAGTAGAAGGCTTGCGGGCGGTAGGACAAGATGACATCTTGTCCAACAACGAGCGGATCGATGAAGCGACGGGCGCGCTCACGCACGCGCATCGCCGCCTGTCCGGCCTGGTGCGTGAAATGAGCAATGCTGTGCCCACGCGCCTGGAAAGCGAAGGCCTGATCGCGGCGCTGCACAGCGCAGTCGATCACGACTTCCGCGATAGTTTCGATGCGCTTGACTGGCAGGTCGAGCCTGGCGCGCCCGCTCGCGCGCAGCGCTTGCCGCTCTTCGTGAGCGAAGTGATCTTCTTCGCCGCGCAGGAAGCCATTCGCAACGCGGCGCGGCACGGGCGGGGGGCCGAGGCTAATCGGAAGCTGAAGCTGGACGTGGCGATCCAGAACGGCGCGGGCCTGACGATCGTCATCGCCGACGACGGCGTGGGGCGCGCGGCGGCTCGCTCAAAGGGTGAGGCTGGCAGCGGCCTGGCTTTTCACACCACGATGCTGGCCGTCATCGGCGGGATGTTAAGCGTGGAAGATCGATCGGGCGGGGGCACGCAAGTCGTGATTAGCGTTCCCGAAAGTTAGCGGTATACTTGCGACGCACTCGATTCAGAAACCAGGTTTCTCAGCGGAACCTGGTTTTTGATGTCAATGCTAAATTTCATTCGGATACGTGTATGGTTAATTCTCAACGCCCCATGGATTTACGCCGCCGCCGCGGCCGTATCATCAACTTCTTTTTCCGCGCACTGGCTGCCGCCTTCTTCTATGATGTGATCATCCGCAATCTGGGTGGTCGCGCCCGGGTCAATCGCACCATGCTCGATCGGTATGTGCGGCTCGCACGGCAGTTCCGCGCGCTGGCCGTGGAACTGGGCGGCGTGATGATCAAACTCGGCCAGTTCATCAGCAGCCGCATGGATATTCTGCCGAAAGAGATCATCGACGAACTGGCGAGCCTGCAAGACGAGGTGCCGCCCGAACCCTTTGAGCGAATTCAAAGCGCGCTCGAACAGGAATTAGGCCAACCGATCGCCGCCCTCTTCCACTCGATCGATCCGCTGCCCGTGGCGGCCGCCTCGCTGGGGCAGGCCCATCACGTGACGCTGAAAAACGGCGCGAAAGTGATCGTGAAGATTCAACGCCCAGGCATCGAAGCAATCGTCACCGTCGATCTGGCCGCGATTCGTACGGGCGTCAGTTGGCTCAAACGCTACGGCCCCATCCGCCGCCGCGCCGATCTGGACGCGCTGTTCGACGAGTTTGGCCGCACGTTGTATCAGGAGTTGGACTATCTGGCCGAAGGTCGCAATGCCGAGAAATTTGCCGCCGACTTTGCGGACTGGAAAGAGATTCGCATCCCGAAGATTCACTGGGAGCACTCGACGCGGCGCGTGCTGATGATGGAAGACATCGGCGCAATCAAGATCAGCGATGTGGCCGCGTATACGGCGCAGGGCGTTTCGGCCCCGGCGGTGGCGCAGATGTTGTTTAAGTTCTACTTACAGCAAGTCTTTGTCAACGGCTTCTTCCACGCCGATCCGCATTCGGGCAATCTGTTTGTCGAGCCGAAGGGCGACGGGAAGTTTTCGCTCAACATTGTGGACTTTGGCATGGTGGGCACGATTACGCCGCAACTCAAAGCCCAACTGCGCGAGAGTTTCATCGGCATGGCGACGCGCGACGTGCACCGGCTGGTAATGGCGATGGAGGGGATGGGCTGGCTGCTGCCTACGGCCGACAAGACGCAGATCGAACGCGCTGCAGACAAAGCCTTTGCGCGTTTCTGGGGCATCAGCATGGGCGATCTGCAAAACCTCGATCTGAACGAGGTCAAGGAATTCACCCGCGAATTCCGCTCGCTGATCTACTCGATGCCGTTTCAGATTCCGTCCGATATGCTGTTTCTGGGCCGCGCGCTGGGGATTCTGTCGGGGCTGGCGACGCAGATCGATCCGCGCTTCAATGTCTTCGAGGCAGCCGCGCCGTTCGCGCAGAAGATGGTCGCCGACGAGACTGGCTCGGTGATCAAGGTGGCGGTCGATCAGGTGCTGGACTTGGGCAAAGCCATGCTCCGCATGCCCACCCAACTCGATCGGATGCTGGAGTTGCTCAATCACGGGGAGCTGCGCATCAACGTCAACGAGACCGATCGGCTGATCGTCGAATTCTCGCACATGAACCGCTCGCTGGGCCGCTTGCAGTGGACGATCCTGTTCATGGGCTTTCTGCTCGGGGCGATTGTGTTGCAGTCGGCGGGCTTCACTGACCTCAGCCCGGTCGTGTTTGGCATGGCGTTGTTCGCCGGGGCGGGGTTGATTTTGAAGCGATGAGGGTGAGGCAGATATGAAGAAAACGTCAACCCCTAAAACGTTGAAAAACCTTCAAGCCGAATGCCGGTTTGATTACAGCCATATGCTGCAGCCGACCAAGCGCCGGGCCGCGTGTTCTGTTGGAAGTGCGTCATCGTTTCACTATCGCGCGGACGAACAAAACGCAACGAACATGGATCATGGTTCAAGCGCAAAAGTCACTGTGTTTGAAGTGAGTCTGCCTTTCCAGGCTGAGCGCCCATCACCCGGATCGCGTCTGTTCTCATAAATTGCTTGAACGCTATATGTACCGACCTCGTCAAATGGAGCGTAGAATGACGTAATCTGATATTCGAGTGGATGTTCAGATGGATATGTTTTTCCAGCATCCAGTATCTTGAAATCTTCAAGATCAACGGTTCTTACACGCGTGAGTTGGTCGAATGCAACGACTTTTCCAGATGGGCTGGTAATCACAAAGTAAACGTCACCAAACGCCGGTATTTCCGGAGGGTAGTTAATCGCCATACGTGTCTGAATTCGCAGGTTATCTGAGCCGCGATTCTGCAAGATCACCTGAACGGCAATATGCTCCCCCTGATGATAAGTTCTGTGCTCCATGCTCAAGAGCAGGTGTAGGTCTTCTTGTGGTTGGCAGGCAGACACACTTATCAGCGTCATTACAGCCAATGCAATGACCATTAAGTTTCGTGATTTCATTTATCTCCGCTTCCGCCCGCGTCCACTTCGCTCCCTGGCGGTTCGCCCGCTCATAATCGTTACCCGCCGTTACGCCATAAGCAACAATCCGCCACGCAGTGTCGAGCGTGACGGATTGTAAATCAAACCAGGCATTCACCATTGAGCCAGTAAGGGCGCTAATTCACGTCAGGCTCTCAGCAAATTAATCGCGCTGACCCACAGCAGCAGCTGCACCAGCAGCGTGCCACCCCACACCACGTACGACGCCATACGCTCGCGCGTGTACGCCACTGCGCCAAACATCACATTGACCAGCAGGGCCAGCAAACCGATCAGCGGCAGGATAAACACATCGGACGCGGGGCCGACGCGATCGGCGAGGCCTTCAACCGAGTAGTGCAGCGGCAAACGCGCGGGCAGATCGGGGAAGCGAAAGCACACAAAGGCAAACAGGCCCAGCACCATCACGACGGCGAGCGCACCGAAACCCAGCGCCAGCCGATCACGCCAGAGCGGCCAATCGAACAGCGGCGGATGCTGCGTGGTCTGCGTGACGGCCTGCGTGGGGCCGAGTTCGTACCGCGCCTTGATCGATTCGATGAAGCCCGCGGGATCGGCGGGTGCGATGGCATAGGCAATCGTCGGCGTGACGACAATCAGTTGATTCTTTAGCGAGGCCGGCGCATAAAACAGCGTCAGGCCCACGTCGGGTACCTCGCCCTGGCCGTGCATCAAGCCCGGCCAGCGCCAGCCGCGAAAGCGCGTGATATTGCCCGTGACCTCGGTGCCCAGCAAAATGCGCTGGATCGCATCGGTGGGCACCACCTGCCGGATCGGGCCCCAGTCGATGGTGAGCATGTTGCGATCGAGCGCATACGCCGAGCGCGCCAGCCCGAACAACTCATACGCGAGCAGGCCGATCAGAGGCAATGCGATCACGATCAGCAACACCATGAAGAACGTGATCGGCCCGATCGGCTGGCTGCCGATCACGCCGATGGCGGCGAAGATGATGACGATCAGCACCAGCACCAGCAAGAGGCCGGTCTGAGTGCCGATGCGTTTATCGGTTAGCCATTCTTCCATGAGGGTATAGAGTTACCTGGTAAATTGGTGAATAGTAGATTGGTAGATTAGTAGACTGGTAGATCAGGGGCTGGTCAACTGATAATCCGTCAACTGATTTACTAATTTACCAATCTACCGATCTACCAGGTTTCCGATCAACCGACTGTGGTTGTTTCCCGAATGTAGACCGGCGCGCACCAGTGACGATATTTATCCAGCTGGCCGCGCACGGTCTTGAAATACAGATCGCGCATCGCGCCGACCACCGGCCCCATGCGGCCATTGCCCACCGCGCGATGATCGCACTGGGTGATGGCGACGACCTGCACGCCCGTGCCGCAGAAGAAGGCTTCGTCGGCCACGTAGAACTCGGTGCGGCTGATCGGCCGCTCGACCGTTTCCAGCCCCAGTTCCTCGCGGGCCAGTTCCATGATCGTGGCGCGGGT
>JAUQXD010000177.1 GCA_030834835.1 Thermoflexales bacterium
GTTGCAGATCGCTGCGAATGACCTCGACCAGATCGGCCAGGTGGTCCAGCGCAAAGCTGTGGCTATCGCGGGCTAAGGTGGGCGCTTCCATGAACCGGATAATATCGCCAATGGCCTCGCTCAAGCGGTGAGAGCCGGCGCTGGCGCTCTGAGCCGCCGACGCGATCTCATCGGCGGTGAGTTGTTCGCTGTGGTTTGCGAGCAAATCGATCCCCATCACCAGCCCGACCAGCGGCGTGCGCAGCTTATGCGCGATCATGGCATGAAAAGTCCACATCTCGCGGCGCGTGGTCATCTGTGCGGTGACATCGTGCAGCCGAATGAGCCGGCGCGTCTGCGCATCGGCCGGCAAATTCAAGAGGGTAACGGCCAGCCATTGCGAGCGGGCGACGGCTGATTCGGGCCGTACCAGATAGCGGGTTCGCAGCAGATCCACCGGGGATTGATGCGGCCAGCCTGTCCAGGCGGCGGCTGGTTCGCATTGAAAATGCTGACGAGCCAGTGGCAGAAATTGCCCGTTCAGGGCATCCGGTCCGGTCGAGTTCAAGTATAACCGGGCCTGCTCGTTGGCATACAGCAGGTTGTCCTCGCCATCGACGATGAGGTAGCCTTCTTCAGCCTGTTCCACCACCCACTCGAACGAAGCCCGCTCGGTGAGGAGTTTACGATAGCGATTCAGACGTGTGATGGTGCGGACCCGCGCGCGCAGCTCGGCCCGATCGAAGGGTTTGGAGATGAAGTCGTCGGCGCCGGAGTCCAATCCTTGCAGACGTGAATCGCGATCGTCAAGGGCGGTGATCATGATGATGGGTACTTCCGCCAGGTTGCGATCGGCGCGCAGACGGCGGCAGACTTCAAAGCCGTCCATGCCGGGCATCATCACGTCCAACAGGATCAGATCGGGCACCAGGATCGCGGCTGCGGCCAGTGCCTCGGGGCCGTTGGCCGCAAATTCCAGCCGATATGGACTGGAGCCGAGCAAGGCCCGCAACGTTTCGCGTCCGGCCAGCGTGTCATCGACGATGAGCAGAGTGGGAGTGGTGGGCATAGTGGCCTCACGACCGGGTCAGATGCGCGTCGATAATGCGGACGAGTTCGCGCAGGTTGATGGGCTTGCTGACGTAAGCAGTGGCGCCGGCCGCCAGGCAGCGTTCGCGGTCACCGGGCATGGCCAGCGCCGTCAAGGCAATGATAGGCACGCGCGCCAGATCGGGGTTGGCGCGCAATTCGCGAATGGCCGTCAACCCGTCCAGATCGGGCATGCGTATATCCATGATGATCACAGTTGGTCGATCGGCAATGGCCCGGTCGATGGCCGCGCGGCCGTCGTGGGCGACGATCAGGCGGTAACCGTGGCGGGTGAGGTAGATGGTCAGGACTTCGACACTATCCTCGTCGTCGTCGGCCCGCAGGATGAGTGGCCGGGTGGGCGCAGCGGGATCAATCGGGGGCGGGGCGGCCAGCATTGGATCCGATTGATCGGCGGCGATCGAGCCGGGGCTTTCCACGGGAGACGCCTCCACATAGGGCTCCCACGGCAGACTGATGATGAAGCGACTGCCCTGGCCGGGAGTGCTGTCCAGACTGACGGCGCCGCCATGCAGTCGGGTGAGTCGTGCAATGAGCGCCAGGCCCAGGCCGGTGCCTTCATAGTGGCGGGCGAGACTGCTATCGATCTGGACGAAGGGTTGGAAGAGGCGGATCTGATCTTCCGGCCGGATACCGATGCCGGTGTCCCAGACAGTGAAGCGCAACTGTCCGGCGTCGGGATCGCCCTCGACGGCAAGGCCTACCTGCCCGCCGGCCGGCGTGAATTTGACGGCGTTGCTGAGCAGGTTGACGAGGATCTGTTTGAGGCGGCGCGCGTCGGCGTTAAGGGTGGCATTGGGCACGCGCGTGTCACTGGTAACGGTAATGCCTTTGCGAGCGGCGGCGGTCTTGATGAATTGCAGACTGGAGGCACAAATGGCGTCTACGGACACCGGCTCGATTTGCAGGCCCGCTTTGCCCGCCTCAATCTTGGATAGATCGAGAATGTCGTTGATAAGGGCCAGTAGATGCCGCCCGCTGTCTTCGATGATGCGCAGCGATGAGGTCTGCCGGGCGGTGAGCGGACCCTGATCGAGTTCACGCAGGGCCTCGGTCAGGCCTAGAATGGCCGTGAGCGGTGTGCGCAATTCGTGGCTCATGTTGGCCAGGAATTCGTCCTTCAGGCGATTGGCACGCGCCAGTTCAGCGTTGGCTGCGGCCAATCGATCATTCGCCACGCTGAGTTCACGAGTGCGATCGGACACGCGCTGTGCCAGCAGGCTGCGCTCTTCGGCCAATTCACGCTCGCGGCGTTGAATGGCGTCGGCCATGGCGTTGTAGGTGCCGGCCAGCTGGCCCAGTTCGTCGCGCTGCGGCCAGTGGACGCGCTGGTTGAGGTCGCCGGCGGCGGCGGCCTGCGTCACGCGAGTGAGCTGGCGGATGGGGGCGGTGATAATGGTGGCGACGATAAAGGCGATGATGGCGGCGGCCAATGCGGCCAGCACGGCGATGGGATCGGTGACGTTGGTGGCGCTGTCTGAAGCGCGCAAGGCATCGGCGTAGTCGCGGTGCAGGATGACGCGCCACCCCAACTGCTGAATGGCGGGCTGCGGGCCGCGGGCGGTGGTGACCGTTGACTGGCTGACCAGCCGGTCGCTGCCCTGAAAGACGAAGCGGCTGTACTGTAATTCCTGTGTGGCGCTAAGGGTCGAGCGGGTAGACAGGGGCAGCCGGGCCAACTGCGCGGCGTCGTTCAGGGTCTGCCCGTCGCTCAAGAGCAGCTGCGCCTGTGTCATCGATTCTTCGCGTCCACGATGCAGCACGGTCGTCAGCGGATCGAGTTGGTAGAATGCGACGATCTGCCCCAGGGTCTGACTGTTTGTGGCGCTGGTGGTGCGGTCAATAACAGGGTAGGCCACTGAGAAGCGCCAGCCGACATTGTAGCGGTGGGGGTCGCCAATGAGGGCGGTCGTCCGGGCTGCTGTTGACAGGGTTTGCCAGGCGGGGTCATCGATCAAGCGATCGGGCAGGGCGGGATCGGTAGCGGCCACCGGGCGGCCGGTGCGATCGGTGACGATGAATTCGACGGGCACGCCGAAGTTGATCTGATGATAATGCAGCTCACTGACGAGCGGTTGGAAAGAGTTGATGAGCGGATCCGGATCGGATACCAGCAGGCCCGCGACCATTTCATCGTCGGAGGCGAGGGCGGCCAGTTTTTCCAGTTGCGCATTGAGCAGTTCGCCCAGCGTCAGGGCCAGGCCATTGGCGATGAGCTGCAGATCGTGACCCTCGTCGTCCAGATTCTGCTCCAGTATGACCTGATTGGCGCTGAGGATGAGCAGGCCGACAGAAATGAGCGTGGCGACGAAAAACGTGAAGGTGAGTTTGATCCGCAGGGGCAGATCGGTCAGGCGGCGATGCAGCGGGCGCGAGTCAGCAGAGGACATGCAGAGATTATAGCAATGATTAAGAGCAAATGACAACTGAAAACCGACTCAGCATTTGCGCTTGCTCTCTGCCGTCATTCGGGCGATAATTACCCCCATGTCCGATCAGCCTGATCTCCCACCTCCACCACCACCTGCGCCAGGCAGCGTTCAGTCTACCAGCGGCGGCGCCACAAGCGGCGGCGTGAACGTCGGCGCGGATGATGTGACGATCGGCGGCAGCGTGGTGGGCCGCGATCAGATCACGTCGGTGGGCGACGATCTGATTCAGGGCAACGTCACTAACGTAACAAATGTCGGCCTGTCACCGCAAGCCGTGCAGCGTTTGATCATCACGGTGGGCCTGGTGGTCTTCGTAACGGCGGCGTGTTTCTTCGCGGGCGGCATCTTCGTCGGCGCGAATGTGTTTACGGCGCTGAACAAGCCCGTTGGTTCCAGCACGGCGGCCGCGGCCAGTTTCGAGCAGAAACTTGGTGCGGTGGCGCAATTGCAGCCGGGCGAAACCTATCAACTCCGTTTCACCGAAGACGAATTGAGTTCCTATCTGAGATTTATCCTTGGCCCGCAGATCGGCTTGAACAATGCGCGAGCGCGGGTGTTGGGAAACGGGCAATTTGTCGTATATGGCCGCTACGATGATCTGGGCGGACTACCGATTATGCTGGTGGGCAGTCCGCAGACGGGCGGCGATCAGCTATTCAATGTGTCCCAGTCTTCGGTACAGATCGTGCCGGTGGACAGCGGCCAGGCCAATACCGTATCTACATTGGGCTGGGTGCCGATGCCAAACCTGCTCGTGCAGCCACTGGTCGACAAGGCCCTCGCACCCGCGCGGCAGCGTTACACCTTTACCCATGTTTCGGCCGCGAATCCATCGGCGGGGGCCGGTGCAGACGCATCGTGGACAGTCATCAATGTGCGGGCCAGGTAA
>JAUQXD010000178.1 GCA_030834835.1 Thermoflexales bacterium
GAGTACGACGGCGCTGAACAAGGCGACCAGCGTGAACGTGAGGTTCTGCAGCCAGATATTTCTGAAGCGTTTGGGCCATTTGCGATTGAGGCTCAGTCCTTTTTTTTGCGGGCCAAGGATCGCGCCGTTTTGCAGCCATTCGCCCGGCATGGGAATGGGACAGATGCTGCACCAGCCGCGTCCGAGGACCGGCACGGCGATCAACATCAACAGCGCCCACCACGCGATCCAGACGAAGACAATGCCGAAATTGTGACTGCCCACCGGCGTGCCGATCAACCCGGCGATGATAGCGATGAGGAAACCTGCTAATGCGACGGCTCGAACGATCAACTGCGGCCAGCGATTGCGCAGCAAGGTCTTTAGCACTGGCCAGCGCAGCAGATCTAGCCGCTGGTGAGTGCGCAGCGGTTCAAGCGTGCGCTGCACACGCTGTCGCGCCTGCGACTCAGGCCGCATCAGCAGCGGGATGATCGTCTCGTTGCGGCCGTCTGATCCATCGACATCGTGCCAGGTCATAGACGTTTGTTCCCGGGGCGTACCAGCCACACGCCGGCCACGGCGGCCAGCATCGCAAAGCCGAGGCCGCGCCACAGCAGTTCATTCGAACCGACGTTGAGTTTGCCGATCATAAAGGGATGCAGCGCGCCGCACGTCACCGAACAGCGAAAGCGAAACGTGCCGGACCGATCGGCCACGAATGACAACGACGCCGTTTGCCCCGGATCGGCCGTCACGTTGAGCTCGTAACCGTCAATGTAGAGGCCGTGCACCACATCGGTGGCGGCCAGATCGATCGTGACGTGATCGCCAGGGTTCACGGTAATCGCTTCGGGTGTGTATTGGAAACTGCTGGCTTCGATGCGGACATGCCGATCGGTGGTAGCAGCGGACGCGATCGGGAATGGCACGAACGCAAAGGCGAGTACGACCAATCCCATCAACATCCAGCGTAACGGTAAACGAGCTCGTGTCATGATTCCCAATAGTCTATTTCACGGTCATACGCACGGCGAGATTACTAGGACTACGTGCTCCGTGGTCAGTTGTTATTGCATGTTGGATGGGCCAAATCGGCTGTATGTCTTGTCGACGTAGGCTTTGATCTCTTGCGGACTATCGCCTTGTTTCGTCAGGCGCATCGTGTCTTGTGTGATGTCCACGCAGATCGAGCAACCGATGGCGTGCGAATCGAAGGTCACGTTGCCCTTGCCATCAACATTCTTGACGTAGCACGAGTAACTGGACGTATGGCCCATATTGCCGCAGCCGCAGTAGCAGGGGATGTGCTGCATGACATCGGGATTAGCGATGGCGAACTGATACGCTTGCTGTGTTACGGTGGCCGCAGTCTGCACCGCTTCAGGCATCATCGACATCGGCGCCATCTTGAGCTCGTGGTCGCTCGAAGCCGAAGATGCACTGCCACAACCAGCTAGTAAACTGCCCGCCAGGCTCAATAAGAAGATGATCAACATTGCACGTCGTAGCATATCTAGCCTCTCCATTGTGATAGTCAACACTTGCGTTTATTCTAACGTAAATTGACGCGTGGTAACACCGCCATCTGGCGGGTGTCGTTTGTCATCTGTTTTATGTGATTCGACGAGTACTACAGGGGAGCAAATCTGGTTCGTTACGCGAGGTGCTCAACTGATCGCCCGCCGAGATAACCCAGATAGGCTGGCACCAGTGGCAGCACGCACGGTGATAGAAATGACAACAGCCCGGCGAAGATTGCCACGAAATAGGTGGGGGCATCAGCGCCAGTCGGGCCTACGTCCCAATACCAGCCGTTGCGCTGCGCCCACACGCTGACCCAGAACAGCTGATCGGTTAACAACAGAATCCCCATGCCGATGAGCAACAGGCCACTGACGATCTCGATCTTGCGCAAGTGGCGGCGCAACCGATACACGACGCGCGTGGCCCGATCGAACATCAACCCTAGCAGCAAGAACGGGATGCCCATGCCCAGAGCATAGCCGCTCGTCAGCAACATCGCCTGTCCGGCCTGCTGCCCGCTCAGCCCCAGCGTGAGAATCGCGCCCAGGGTTGTGCCGATACAGGGGGTCCAGCCGGCCGCAAAGAACACGCCTAACAGCGCTGATGATCCAAGTCCGACTTGCCGGGCCGTTCCGGACCATTGCGGCCGCGTGTCGCGGTACAACAGTGGAATCCGGATCACGCCCAGCGTGGTGAGGCCGAGGATGATGACGATCACGCCGCCGATCTTGCTGAGAACGGGTTTGATGGTGTACAGGACGCCGCCCAACACCGTGGCCGCTCCGCCCCAGACAATGATGAACACGGCCGAGAAGCCAAGCACGAAGGCGACGGCATGTGTGAAAGTGTGGAGACGCGTCGGATTGAGATGGTGGGGGGCAGATGCGGCGGTTTGGGGAATGTCCATCGTTTCGATCTTTCCGGTTCAGGAATTAAGGATGAGCGCGCTGAGGGTGATCAATCTTCTTGGCCGTATCACAAGGTGATCGTGTCACACCCATGCCACGACGAGTTTGACGATCCCGCCCATACCCAGGTCTTCAACACGTTCGATATTTAGCCCGGCTCGTTGCACATTCTCGACCGTGCGCCGATTGACGTTCGCGCCCATGATGCGCACGATGAGTGGATTGAGCACATCCATGATCCGGCCGACGGTTTCATTGGGTGATCGCATATGTTCCAATAGAACGATCTGGCCGCCCGGTTTGACCACCCGCTTCAACTCACGCAAGCCAAGGATTGGATCAGGCACGGAGCAAAAGACGAACGTCGCTACGGCCGAATCAAAACTGGCGTCCAGAAGGTCGAGCGTTTGCACATCGCCGAGGCGTAAGTCTGCCTTCAACTTGAGTTGCGTAGCACGCTGTTGCGCGCGTTCCAACATCCCCGGTGTCAGATCGATCGCGGTTATGCACATGTCGCCAGGCCAGAAAGGCAGGTTCTTGCCGGTGCCCACGCCTACTTCGAGCACATGCGGTCCGCGTACCGTTGACCAGAGTTTTTGTCGCCACGGACGAATACGCCGCTCGGATAGAGCCTCCATCCAATCGTAGGTGCGCGAGAGGCGCTGATAGCGGGCGCGCGTAACCGCCGTCGCCCGCGCATCGATTGGGTTACTGATCAAGGCCGCTGCCTATTTGCTTCTGTTCGACCGGCGCTGGTGCATGATGCTCGTGATGTTCTTCGTGACCGCCATGCATGCCGCGCATCATCAACAACATCATCACCGGACAGATCAGCGCGACCACGATCGAGGTCAGGCCGCTGGTCGGAATCGCCAGTGCACTGATCGCGACAATCAAGCCGATCGGGATCAGACAGCAGGCCGCCATGAGCAAAGCATGTTTCTTTGACATTAGTTCACCTTCCAGGTAAATGTGCGTTCGGGGACATCGGCGATGCCGCGCAAAGTTAAAGTCAATGTCTGACCGCGATTCTTGAGCTGCGGGAAGGCGAGCACACCTTCTTTGTGATGCCCGCCGCCGGGCGCGCCCGTCCAGGTCGTTGGCTCAACGATCTCGCCAGTGCTGCTGCTCAGCGTTGCCAGCCGCGCCAGATCGTAATTGAGATCCACCGAGTGCGTGTCAAACACAACTTTGAACGTGAGGGCTGAGGCCGAGGCCTCGTCGAGATTCAGCGGCGTGATTGCAACAGTGACCAGCGCCTCATCGTTGGTTCGTGTGAGACTGGTCGTCGGGCTACCCGGTTCAGAAGGCGTGGCCGTGGCGGCCGGTGTGGGACCAGCTGAGCTGCCGCAGGCTGACAAAAACAAGCCGGCCAACAACGGGAACAGGATGCTGAACGCTTTCTTCATGCGGTGTGACACTCCATGGATCGATGATGATCAATATAGCGCTGTTCTTTGCGAATGGCGCGCACGATGACGACCACGCCGATCGCGTTCATCACCAGACCGATGAGCATGAACGGAATCTTATACGCCGACAGAAAAGCGGCCGCAGCCGAGAGACCCAGCAAGGGCAACAGGTCGGCTATATGGTGGGCGCAGCAGGCGACCATCGCCGCAGTTGAAGTGCCGCCCCCCGCGCCCATCATCGCCTTCGAAACACGCGATCCGATCCGCATCACGCCGCGCAAATACGTGTACAGCCCAATCTGCACACCGAAACCGGCCATGATCGGGATCACCAGCCAGGCATCTTGCCCGAACAACTCGATCGCGTGTTGCCAGCCTTGCGCTGCCGTGACGATCAGCAGATACAGCGCGAACAACGCGAGTGCGCCGATCAGGCCGGTCAGAATCGGTCGGTCATAGCGATACCAGCGAGCTTCGCGCGCGATTCGCTCGATAAGTTTGGACTTGACGGAGGCAGCATCGAACGTGTCTTCCATATGTACCTCTGTGCTAAATCACGAGCGTAGTCAGTGTACCGGATTGGGGCTTGATTCACCAGCGTTAATTGGCCTGTTGTGATCCCCGCTATTTGGCGGGGTTGCTTAACTGGTCTACCCTCGCAAATGTTTCTTCACGTGTGAAGACACGATCGGCATTGAGATGATCAAACTCAGCAGTCCAACCCATACCATTCCGCCAATGCGGGCGACGGTGGGATAGCCGCCGGCGCTGGCCGCCAACAAGAACAGCAGGGCCACCCCGAGTGAAATCGGCAGGTAAATCAGCGCGCTCTTGCGCACAACTTCGGTCTCGACTTGTTCGTGTTCCATATAGAGATTCCTGTCACTTCCCGCCGGCGGCGGGCACTACTTGCCAGTGCGGCTGACCCGCGCCACGCGTGGGCTTATCGGTATGTCGAATCGAGGGCTTAAAGCGCTTGAGCAGCAGGGTGTTCAGTGTGACCGTGATCGAACTGATTGCCATCATCAGGCCGGCCAGTTCAGGGCTGATGACGATCGACACGAACGGGTAGAACAGTCCGGCCGCCAGCGGAATGCCCAACGCGTTATACACGAAGGCCCAGAACAGGTTCTGCTTCACCTTGCGCATCGTCGCCTTCGCCACTTCTAGCGCGACAACCACATCGCGGATGTCGTCCTTGATCAGGATCACATCGCCGGTTTCCTTCGCAACATCCGTGCCTGATCCGATCGCCATGCCGACCTCGGCCTGCGCCAGCGCGGGCGCGTCATTCACGCCATCGCCCACCATCGCGACTTTCTTGCCGGACGCCTGCAACTTCTTCACCTCAGCCGCTTTGTCCTGCGGGAGCACTTCGGCCAACACGCGAGCAATCCCGACTTGCCGCGCGATGGCTTCTGCCGTGCGGCGATTGTCACCGGTGATCATCACCGTCTCCAACCCAAGTTGGTGCAAGCGTTGAATCGCTTCCGCCGAGAACTCTTTTAATGTATCGGCCACGGCGATGAGGCCCGTCGGTTCGTCATCGACCGCCACGAACATGACCGTCTTGCCGTCGCTCTCCAGTTGTTCGGCCTGCGGCATCAACTGGCCGAAGTCGACGCTGCGTTCGCGCATCAACTTGCGATTGCCCAACAACACCGCGTGACCTTCGACCTGGGCCTCCACGCCGTGACCGGGAATCGAGTTGAACGAAGTGGCCTCAACCAGCGTTAGTCCCCTGGTTTCCGCTCCGCGCACGATCGATTCGCCCAACGGATGCTCGCTGTTCTTCTCGGCAATCGCGGCCAGGCGCAGCACATCGGACTGAAATATACCGGCGGCGATCACGTCGGTAACGGATGGCTCGCCTTTCGTCAGCGTGCCGGTCTTGTCGAACACAATGGTCTGCAACTTGCTGGCGTTCTCGATCGCTTCTGCGCCCTTAAAGAGCACGCCATATTCAGCGGCCTTGCCCGTGCCCGCCATCATCGCCGAGGGCGTGGCCAGACCTACCGCGCACGGGCACGAGATCACCAGCACGGTGACCGACAGCAACAGCGAGAAGCCAAACACGCCGATCTCACCTAATTTGTAGGGTGAGAAAATGAAACTGGAATTCGGATCGAAGAACTGGTTGTAGCCAAAGAAGAACCAGAACACGAAGACGACGACCGCGAGCGCGTGCACGCCGAGAATGAAGTGCCCGGCTACCCAGTCGGCCAGTTTTTGAATAGGCGCTTTGCTGGCCTGGGCGTCTTCGACCAGTTTGATGATCTGCGCCAGCGCGGTATCTTTGCCCACTTTCATCGCATTGAACTTGAACGCGCCCGTCTTGTTCAGCGTGCCGCCGATGACGTGGTCGCCCGCTTTCTTTTCGACCGGCAGGCTTTCGCCGGTCAGCATCGATTCGTCGACGGCCGAGTAGCCGTCAGCCACGACCCCATCGACCGGCACACCTTCGCCCGGTCGAACGAGGATCAGATCGCCGACTTCGACTTCTTCGGCGGGAATTTCAACTTCTTGCCCGTGACGAATGACGCGTGCGATCTTCGGTTGGAGTTTCATCAACTTGCGGATCGCTTCGGACGTGCGGCCGCGTGTCAGGGCTTCGAGCCAGCGCCCCAGCACGATGAAGGCCGTGAGCAGTGCGGCGCTTTCAAAGAACGTTGCGCCTTCGCCGCCGAACCCGGCCGTGGGAAACACCGTGTTGATCACGGCAATGCCGTACGCGGCCCCAATGCCCGTGGCGTACAAGAGATTCATATCGGTAACGCCGTGCTTCAAGCCGCGCCAGGAGTGGACAAAGAACTGTCGTCCAGGGCCGAAGACGATCGGGGTGGTGAGCAACCCGATCACCCACTTGTATGACAAGAACTCGGGCACGATGGCTTTGAACGGGCCGAGCATATCGTAGAACGTGCCGATCATGACGATCAGCCCGATCGCGCCGGCAATGATCAGATTGCGCCCCTGTCGTTTGATCTCATCGTCGCGGGCCTGCCGTTCCCGATCGAGCGCGTCAGCGGCCCTTGAAGGTTCGATGGCCTCATAGCCCACCTCACTTACAGCTTGCTTCATCTGGCCGATCGTGACGACGCCCGGGATAAATGTCACGCGCGCCGTGCCGAGACCCAGGTTGACGACGGCCTCATTCACTCCACGCAGTTCTTTGAGCGCGGTTCCGACAGGATCGACGCACGAAGCGCACGTCATGCCTTTGATCGTCAACGTCGTCGTATCCGTCGGCACGTCGTAGCCCACGTCCTGGACGGCGGCCACCAGGCGGTTGATCGGCACGTTGGCATCGCTCAACTGCACGACCGCACGCTCCGTTGCCAGGGTTACGGTCGTCCTGGCAACGCCGGGGACTTCTTTCAACGCAGTTTCGACATGGCCGACGCACGAGGCGCACGTCATGCCACTAATCGGTAAGGTGATGGAGTGAGTAGTCATAGTGATAGCACTTCCTGTGATGGT
>JAUQXD010000179.1 GCA_030834835.1 Thermoflexales bacterium
AGCGTGTGGGAAATTACCTATCTCCTGTCGAAGATCAAGGTCGGCGATGTGATGACGAAAAAAGTCATCACGATTGCGGCGGACACACCGCTGGAAAATGCGGCCCGCATCATGGTCGACAACAAGATCGGCGGCCTGCCCGTGGTTGGACCTGACGGGGCCATCCAGGGCATCATCACCGAAACCGACATCTTCAAGACCTTCATCGAGATGCTGGGCGCGCGAAAATCGGGCGTGCGGGTGACCACCCTGGTGACCGATCGCAAAGGCCAGCTGGCCAAGATTACGGGCGACATCGCGGCCGCGGGCGGCAACATCGTAGCGTTGATCGAATTGCCCGGCACGGATTCGACCAACTACGAGGTGATGTTCAAAGTAATTGATGTGCCAAAGGATCAACTGGTCAAGATTCTGGAACCGCACGTCATCCGCGTGACCGACGTGCGCGAGCAATAACGAGTCTGGCTGTGGGCGTTGACAGCCTCGTCTCCACTTTGAGACGAGGCTGTTTCGTTGTGAAACGAGGCCGATTATGCCCCATCGAAACAGTAGTCTCATCGCGGCGAGTCTGCTGCTGATTGGTCTGTTATTCTGGCCGCGACCCGTTACGGTAACCGCCACCCCGATCGTCGCGGCGGCGTCACCCGCGTCACCCATCTTTACCAACACAGTCTATCTGCCTGCCATTGTGGTCGATCGACGCGCCCCCTGGGTTCCAAAAACGCCGCCCATCGCCACGCGCTGGTTCCCGCTCGTTTCGACAGTCAACGCCCTGCCCGAATATCCGCGGCCGCAACTCAGGCGCGACCAGTGGCTCAACCTCAACGGCGCGTGGGAGTTTGCCAGCGGCGCCGCCTACGACGGGCCGCCCTTCGGTCAAGTCCTGCCTGAAACGATTCTGGTGCCGTTCCCCATCGAATCGGCCCTGTCGGGCATTATGCGCCGCGAGCCGACGATGTGGTATCGGCGCACGTTTTATGTGCCCGGCAGTTGGGACGACCAACGGGTGCTGTTGAACTTTGGCGCGGTCGATTGGGAAGCGACGGTCTTCGTCAACGGCCGCGAACTTGGCGGGCATCGCGGCGGCTACGACAGCTTCAGTTTCGACATCACCGACGCGCTGCGAACAGGCAGCAACGAACTGATCGTGCACGTCTTCGATCCCACCGATGCCAATAATATTCCCATGGGCAAACAGCGCAATGTGCCGCGCGTCATCTGGTACACCTCGGTGTCGGGCATCTGGCAGACCGTCTGGCTGGAGCCGGCACCGCGCGCCCACATCACCGGCCTGATCATGACACCCGATGTCGATCGCGGCGTGCTGCGTGTGACGGTGCAGGGCGAGGGCATCACTACCGAGACGGCGGCGATCACGGTCTCGATCGGGACCCAGGCGATCGTGACCGCCGCCGGCCCGATCGGGTCGCCGATCGAACTGGCGATTCCGTCGCCGCATTTATGGTCGCCAGACGATCCCTTTCTGTACGACGTTCAGGCGAGCCTACCCGGCGGCGCGGCGATCGATCGCGTGGATAGTTACTTTGGTATGCGGCAAATCAACCTGGAGTATGTGGGCCGCTGGCGGCGCATCACGCTCAATCACCAGTTTACGTTTCAGCTGGGCGTACTTGATCAAGGCTACTGGCCCGACGGCCTGTATACCGCGCCCACCGACGAGGCGCTGCGCTTCGATCTGGAGACCGCCAAAGCGCTGGGCTACAACCTGGTTCGTAAACATGTCAAAGTTGAACCGGCGCGTTGGTACTACTGGGCCGATCGGCTGGGACTGATTGTCTGGCAGGATATGCCGTCGCTGCGCGAGCCGCTCGAGCCGGACGCCATCGCCCAACAACAGTTTGAACTCGAACTGCGCGAGCTGGTGGCCGAGCACATCAACTCGCCGTCGATCATCATGTGGACCATCTTCAACGAAGGCTGGGGCCAGCATCAGACCCAGCCGCTGACGGCGCTGGTCAAGGCGCTCGATCCGAGCCGGTTGGTCAACAACGCCAGCGGTTGGTGGGACGCGCATGTGGGCGACGTGGTGGACTGGCACAATTACACCCGGCCGATTGCGCCACTACAGCCGGTTACTCGCGCGGCGGTCGCGGGCGAATTTGGCGGGTTAGGCTACGTTGTGTCCGGACATCGCTGGGGCAGTAAGACGTACTCGCCCATCTTCTACGATGATCTCGCGAAGCTAACCACCCACTATGAAATACTGACGCAGCTCTTGCGCGATATGCTGGTGGAAGGCTTAAGCGGTGCGGTCTACACGCAGATCTCCGACGTGGAAAACGAGTATAACGGGTGGCTGACCTACGATCGCGAGGTGCTGAAACTGCCGGCCGATGTCGTGCGCGAGAGAAATGCCTTTGTGTATACCGGCGTGCCCGAACAACAGTGAGCCTGACTGAGGCGAGGCAAGGCAGGCAAACATAAGACAGCGTTTTGCAAGAAACATCTTCCCCCGATTCGTCCGCCGATCGATAAACTAGATAAGTTTGATAAATATTGACAGGTCAAGTGGGTGTGCTATAATTTTTGTATGAGAGTTAGGAGCAAAACTTTATGACTGATGCCAGACAGGATATTCTGAATCTGCTGCGCGAACGCGGCCAGGCGGACATCAACGAGCTATCCACGGCGCTGGGACTGTCACCCGTGACCATCCACTATCACATCAACGTCCTGCAGCGTGACGGCCTGCTGGAAGTGAAAGCCCTGCGGCAAGGCGTGGGCCGGCCTAAAAACATCTTCGCCCTGCGCGACGCCGCTTTCGACAAATTCCCGCAAAGTTACCACCGCTTGAGCGATCGATTGCTGGAGATGTTGAAGAGCCGATTGACCGAAGCCGACATTCAAGACCTGTTCGAGCGCATCGGGCGCGAGATTGCGGGCGAACACGCCGCAGCGCTGCACGGCAAATCGATGGAGCAGAAGATCGAGATGCTGGTCAACCTGCTGGGCGAAGAGGGCTTCATGTCGCGGCTGGAAAAGGTGGGCGTCGATCAGTTCGTGCTGACGCAGTATAATTGCCCGTACCAGTATGTGGTCACGCGCCATCCCGAAGTCTGCGAACTTGACTTGCAGCTCATGAATTCCGCGCTGGGCACGCCCGTAACGCGCCACTCGTGTGTGGTGCAGGGCGACTCAGTCTGTACGTTTCACATCACACCCAACTCGTAGGAGATCGCATGTCCGACACCCTGGAAGTTCAAGAGTATTCCCCCGAAGAAACCGCCCTGCGCGATGCGCTGCGCACCGTGGTCGATCCCGAACTGGGCATGAACATCGTGGAACTGGGACTGGTTCGCAAGCTGAACATTCAGCCCGACCTGATCGAGATCACGATGATCATGACCACGCCCTTCTGCCCGTATGGCCCAGCCATCCTGGAGCAGACCCGCCGCGCCGCCGAAAAGTACGCGCAGGCGCCGGTGAAGTTGACGCTGGGAATGGAGATGTGGGAACCGTCGATGATGGAGGGCGGCCCGCCCGCCGAGTGGGGATTGTACTAGACACCATCGACCCTTCGGGTTTTTAGAAATCCGAAGGGTCTTCTTTGCCGCGGACGATGGACAATCGTGAATTTGCCCGCGGCCTACCCCTTGCCACCGTCTGTTCCCACAGCATTGGCAGCCACCATCGCCGCCCCGATGATGCCCGCCTCATTCAACGACTGCGCCGGCACTATCCTGGCCCGCGCCCGCA
>JAUQXD010000180.1 GCA_030834835.1 Thermoflexales bacterium
CTTCTTCAGCAACAGCGGCGCGGAGATCGTCGAGGCGGCCGTGAAGTTGTCGAAGCAGGCGACGAAGCGCACCAACGTCATCGTGTTCACCGGCTCGTTCCACGGCCGCACGCACCTGGCGATGTCGATGACGACCAGCAAGACGATCTATCGCATCGGTTATCAGCCGCTGGTCGCGGGCATCCACGTCGCGCCATATCCGTATGCATATCAGTTGAAGCTGGACGACGAGGCCACCACGGATTACGCCATCCACGAATTGAAGCGGCTACTCAAGAGCCAATCCGCGCCCGAAGAGACCGCCTGTATCGTCATCGAGCCGGTGTTGGGTGAGGGCGGCTACGTGGTGCCGCCGATCGAATTCATGGTGGAACTGCGCGCGTTGTGCGATCTGCACGGCATTCTCCTCGTTGCCGACGAAATCCAATCGGGGGTGGGGCGGACCGGCAAGTGGTTTGCCTCCGAGCATTTCAACATTGCACCGGATATTTTGATCACCGCAAAAGGCATCGCGTCCGGCATGCCGCTGAGTGCCCTCGTTACGCGCAAAGACTTGATGTCAAAGTGGATCACGGGTTCGCATGGCGGCACATACGGCGGCAATGTGGTGGCGTGCGCGGCGGCGGTCGCGACGATTCAAACGATCAAGGAAGAGCATCTGGTGGAGAACTCGCTGGCGCGCGGCGCGCAACTGCTGACGGGCTTGCTGAAATTGCAGCAGGATTTTTCGGTGATGGGCGATGTGCGCGGGTTGGGCCTGATGACGGCGACGGAGTTTACCAAAGCCAACGGCGAACCCGACACGGACACGTCGAAGGCGGTGGTGAAAGCAGCCTTCGAGCGCGGGCTGATGCTGCTGACGTGCGGCACCTACGACAACGTCATCCGCTGGATTCCGCCTCTGGTGGTGAGCAAAGCAGAGATCGATGAGGCGCTGAAGATTTTCGCGGGCGCATTGGATACGGTGGCGCACTAACCGATGCATCAGAAAGGACAGTGAGATGGACTATCGATTGTTTGGTCGAACAGGGGTAAAGGTTTCGCCGCTATGCTTGGGCACGATGAACTTTGGCGGCATTACAAACGAAGCAGATTCGATCGAGATCGTTCACGCGGCGCTGGACGCTGGCATCAACTTCGTCGATACGGCCAACGTCTACAATGACGGACAAAGTGAAATCGTAGTGGGCAAAGCGCTGCAGGGACGGCGCGACAGGGCCTTTTTAGCTACTAAGGTTCACTTCAAGGCAGGCAACGGCCCCAATGACGAAGGCAACTCGCGGCTGCACATCCTGCGCGCCTGTGAAGATTCGTTGCGCCGCCTGAACACGGATCATATCGATCTGTATCAGCTGCACCGGCCCAACCCGGAAATTCCGATCGATGAAACGTTAGGCGCGTTGACGGATCTGGTTCGGGCAGGCAAGGTGCGCTACTTTGGCAGCTCGACGTTTCCGGCATGGCTGGTGATGGAAGCGTTAGCCGTCAGCGAGCGCGAGCATTTCGCACGCTTCGTCAGCGAACAGCCGCCCTACAATCTACTCGATCGGCGCATCGAAAACGAACTCGTGCCGCTGGCGCTGCGTTACAACCTGGCACTGATGCCGTGGGCGCCACTGGCGCAAGGGGTGTTGGCCGGGCGCTATTCGAGCAGCGGGTCCATGCCCGAAGATTCACGGGCTAGTCGGTTGAAGGGCAGTATCTACGTCGAGCGTGTGACCGCGCGAGGGATCGAAGTCGGTGAAAAATTCGCGGCGCTGGCGCGTGAACAGGGCAAGACGCCGGGACAATTGGCGCTGGTGTGGTGCAAAGATCAACCGGCGATCACGGCCCCCATCGTCGGGCCACGCACGCTGGCCCAGTTGCATGATCTGTTGCCCGTGTTGAACATGACATTAAGTGCCGAGGAGCGCGCTGCCTGTGACGCCCTCAATCCGCCAGGTGGGGCGGTGGTCAATTTCCACAATACTTCGGGGTGGTTGAAAACGCCGATTCAATAAGCGGCGTCACCGGACGGTGGATCAGTTTAGAACTGCGTCAGATCGAATAATTGCATTGACAGCCGTGAAAGCGCGATGCTATAATCCCCACAGTTCACCGCATCTGATCGATCTCTAGCCAGGATCGATCATCGACTTCAACCACAATCCAAAGGGGGAGCCATGTTTCAACGCCACGTTTCGCGTCGAATGTCGTTTGTTGCCTCGTTGTTGATCGTCTTCACATTGATTTTGTCCGCGTGCGGCGGAGCTGGCGGTGCAGCCGGCGGGCCGAAACAGTCGATCGGGCAGGGGGAGGGCCAGGTTGACATCATCGCCTGGGCGGGCTACATCGAACGCGGTGAATCTGATCCCGCCTACGATTGGGTCACGCAGTTCGAGAAGGACACCGGCTGTAAGGTCAACGTCAAAGTCGCCGCCACCTCCGATGAAATGGTGACGCTGATGAATCAGGGCGGTTTCGATCTGGTGACGGCGTCGGGGGACGCCAGCAACCGCTTGATTTCCGGCGGCAAAGTGCAGGAAGTCAACATCAGCCTGATCCCTAGTTGGAAGAACGTTGACGAGCGCCTGCAGAATGCGCCGTGGCACACCGTCAACGGCAAGCACTATGGCACGCCCTATCAATGGGGACCCAACGTGCTGATGTACAACACCGCCGCTTTCCCCACGCCGCCCACCAGTTGGGAAGTGGTCTTCAAAGAAATGACGTTGGCCGATGGCCAGTCGAACAAGGGGCGTGTGCAGGCTTACGACGGCCCGATCTACATCGCGGACGCCGCGCTGTACCTCAAGGCGACGAAGCCCGAACTCGGCATCACCGATCCGTATGCGCTGACGAAGCCGCAGTTCGACGCGGCCGTGGCTTTGCTCACCGAGCAGCGCGCTCTGGTTCAGCGCTACTGGCACGATGCGGCCGTGCAGGTGGATGACTTCACGAATGAAGGTACGGTCGCTTCCGGCTCGTGGCCGTATCAGGTGAACTTGCTCAAGTCCAGCGGCTTGCCGGTCGATAGCACGATCCCGCAAGAGGGCGTGACCGGCTGGGCGGACACCACGATGATGCACATCAACGCGCCGCACCCCAACTGCGGTTACAAGTGGATGGAGTGGTCGCTCAACCCCAGGTCGCAGGGCGACATCGCCGCGTGGTTTGGCTCGGTGCCTGCCGTGCCCGAAGCGTGCATGAGCAGCGATCTGCTCACCGATACCGGCTGCGGAGTGAACGGCTTCGACAACTTCGCCAAGATCGCCTTCTGGAAGACGCCCAGCACCGATTGCGGCAACGGCAAGAACGAGTGCGTGCCATACAGCGATTGGACCACCGCCTACCTCGGTATCAAGGGCAAGTAAACTGATCTAAACCACGAAGGACACTAAGATCACGAAGATTCTTAGTGTCCTTCGTGGTCTTAGTCCGGTTCCCGATATGATTTACACCAGTTCATAACCGCAATGGGTAAACCAAGCGAGCACATCAGTCCGCGAGACGGACAGCAAGGCCTCACAAAGGGCGTCGACCAAAGCATCCCACGTGCG
>JAUQXD010000181.1 GCA_030834835.1 Thermoflexales bacterium
GCATCGGTGCGGTGATATAGTTCCGCGCGCGGCAGCGTTAATCCGATGCGGCGCACGGCAAACGGCGGCGGCTGTGTCTGGCCTAACTCGCTGAAGCGTTGGCCCGTCTCGCGATATACTTCCAGTGCGCGGATGGTGCGCCGCACATTGCGCGGATCGATCTTCGAAGCGGCGGCCGGATCGATCTGCTGCAACTCGGCGTACAGGTCTGCGCCCGAGTGGCCTTCCAACTCGGCGCGCAGGGCGGGATTCGGCGGCACTTCGGGGATCATCAGACCATCGGTCACAGCGCGGATGTAGAGGCCGGTGCCGCCCACCAATAACGGTTGCTTGCCCTGAGCAAAGATCGCCTCAATGGCCGCGTAGGCATCCGCCTGGTATTCGGCCAGCGTGTACGCTTGATCGGGATCGACGCGATCGATCAGGTGATGGTGCACCCGCGCCAGTTGATCGGGTGTAGGCTTGCCGGTGCCAATATCCATGCCGCGATAGATCTGGCGTGAATCCGCCGACACGATCTCGCCATTGAGACGCTGTACCAACTCGATGGCGAGGGCGGTCTTGCCCACGCCCGTCGGCCCAACGATGGTGATGAGGGTTCGAGCAGCGATCATGGTTTGGCGGGTGCGCTGAAGTGCGATCGAGTGGCCAATAAGGGCGGCAGGATCAACACCATGAGGAGTGAGTTGAAGGCCGCATTGAAGATCACGTTCGCCGCGATCGATAGCGCGGTATCGGCCACGAACCACAGCCCGACACCGACGGCCAGGCAGTTCCACGCCCAACGTTCCCGGCGACGAAACGGCTCGTGCACGATGAACAGGATAAAGACACCCCACCCGGCCATCGTCGCGCCGAGCACGCCGTAGACCCAGTGCTGAAAGGCCTTGATTTGCGGCGTAATATCAGCCTCGGCCCAGAACGTGGGATTGATTTGCCGGTTGAATAAGGCATCGAACAAGGGCGTTTGATTGAACACGGCCAACGCCAGCCCGAAGGCGACGATGACACCGCCCAGCGCGAGCAACCACTTTTGCCAGAACAGAAAGCGTGACATGGTGTGACCTCAAAGTCAAAGGTGGTACAAGACTAAGTTCTCGTCGTGTCATTCTGAGAGGGCCATCCCTCAAGTGGGATGCGTGACGGCAAAAACTCAGCCACGCCAGGTGTCATCCCGAGGAGCGTTGTGTGCGACGAGGGATCTCTGGCCTGGCCGGCCACGTCGCCTGCCGCGCGAGAGATTCCTCGCTCCGCTCGGAATGACACACTCATCGGCAAGTTTCTTAGCAAGAGCATACTTCTGCGCCGAGGAATCTCTGGCCCGGCCAGCCACACCGACTGCCGCGCCAGAGATTCCTCACTGCGTTCGGAATGACACCGTGGTAACGCATTATGATTCGATGGCGTTTTCCAGATGATTGAAGCGAACAACTTCACCACGCGGACCGATCTCGATGGCGACCACGTCGATGCGCCACGCCCGATCGGTGGCGGCGTGCTCGCTCAAGTACGTCAACGCAGCACTCACGAGTTTGACGCGCTTGCGGGGCGTGATCGATTCTTCGGGTGTGCCAAACCGATCGCCGCGCCGGGTGCGCACTTCGACGAAGATCAGCGCGTCGTCGCGCTCCACCACCAGATCGAGTTCGCCGGTGGCGCAGCGCCAGTTGCGCTCGCGCACGACGTAGCCCTGCGCGGCCAGCCGCCGCGCCGCCAACTCTTCGCCCAACTTGCCCAGCGTTTGACGCTGATTCGTCATACTTATCGATTCCACTCAGTGCCGCTTTGTGAGGCGCCACCATTGTAACCTACATCAGCCGCTCACAACAATTTTACTTCGACTGTTATGTTCCCTTCCACTGCGTCCGCGGAGACGCGGTCATGAACTTCTCGCTGATCGGGTTGCGGTTGCCCGCCCGGTTTGAAATATGTTAGAATACGCGCAGATTTAGACCCAACGTCCACAGAAGGCAATCATGGAAAAGATCGACATCCTGCGCCGCACCGACATTTTCTTTGATTTGACGACCACCCAGTTGGAGATGCTGGCCTCGATCTGCGAGGAGCAGGCCGTGAAACTGGGCGACATTATTTTTGAAGAGAACACCAGCGGCGATGAGATGTACGTCATCGCGCGCGGGGCGGTGGAAGTGCTGGTCGATCCCACGATGGTGGGCGGGCCGGGGGCGCGCAAGCGCGGTGCCGGCCCGGTGACCATTGCGACGCTGCGGGCCGGACAGACCTTCGGCGAAATCTCGCTGGTCGATCAGGGCCTGCGCACGGCTTCGGCGCGCTGCGCCGAGACGGATACGCACGTGTTGAAGATCCCGCGCAGCAAGTTCATGAAGTTGTGCGACACCTATCCCGAACTCGGCTATCGCGTTATGCGCAACATCGCGGCCGATCTGTCTTTCAAGATCCGCGGCAGCGATCTGGCGATTCGCGAGCAGTTGTTGTGGCGGCCGCGCCCCAGCGGTTAGTTTCACGACAGGGTACAATCTGTAGCGGACGAGTGTACGCGCACGAAAGTGCGGGCGCGCTCCGTCCGCTTTTTGTTGGCAGGCACACAGACCTGTCAGGTGGCGCACCAACGGCCTCTCAGCCAGATCACATTTGCGCCACCTGACAGATCTTGACCAGAGGAGTTGTTCATGCGCTGTTGGCGCACCTGTAGTGGAATGAAAATCTCGGTATCGTAAGGCAAGTTGCCAACTTGCCCTACATTTTCAAGGGAGATAACCATGCATGCTGAAATTATCGCGACGGGCAGTGAATTGCTGCTGGGCGAAGTGGTCGATACGAATTCAACGTTCATCGCGCGGCAATTGCGCGACATCGGGCTGAACCTGTACTTCAAAACGGTGGTGGGCGATAACGAGGCGCGCATGGCCGAAGCGCTGTCGATCGCGTTGAAGCGCAGCGATGTGATCATCACGACCGGTGGTCTCGGCCCCACGATTGATGATGTCACGCGCCCCGCGATCGCGCGCGCGGTCGATCGGCCGTTGGTGTTCCGCGCGGATCTGCTCGATCAAATCCAGGCGCGCTTTCGCGCCTACGGCGTGCCGATGGGCGACAACAACCGCCGCCAGGCCTACGTCCCCGACGGCGCCACCCCGATCGAGAATCCGGTGGGTACCGCCCCCGCGTTTATCGTGGAACATGGGGGCCGCCTCATCATCAGTCTGCCCGGCGTGCCGCGCGAGATGGAGTATTTGATCGAGCACGCGGTGCTGCCGTATTTGAAGACCAAACTTGACCTCAAGGACGTAATCGTGATTCGCACATTGCACACGGTGGGGCAGGGCGAAAGCCGCATCGACGAGGCGATTGGCGATCTGGAGGCGGCGTCGAATCCGACGGTGGGGCTGTCCGCGAAGGCCGGGCAGGTGGATATTCGTATCGCGGCCAAAGCGGCCACCCGCGCTGAGGCGGAGGCGCTGAATGCGACGATGGAACAGACCGTGCGCGAGCGGGTGGGCAAGTTCATTTTCGGCGTAGATGCTGATACGCTGGAAAACGTTGTGGCGCGGGTGTTGAACGATCGCGCGTTGACGCTGGCGACTGTGGAATGCGGCACGGGCGGCCTGCTGGGCGGGCGACTATCGACCATCGGAACGGCGTTTCGCGGCGGGCTGACGGTCAGCGATCTGCCGTTCGATCTGACCAGCGTGATTGCGGCGGCAAATGACGTGCGCTCAACACAAGCGAGCGATCTGGCGTTGAGTGTGAGCCTGGGCCGGTCGCCGGACGATCCAAATTTGAAACTGGTGGTGGCCCTGACGGGTCTCGATCAACCCGCGACGATCGAGCGCGGCTTCGGCGGGCATTCGGCCCTTGCTGCGCAGTGGGCGTCGACGGCGGCGTTGGGGTTGGTGTGGCGCAAGTTGGTAGATTGGTAAATTAGTAAAATGGTAGATTGGTAGTTGGTCAACTGGTAACTGGTTGACTGATCACCGATTGACCGATCACCAGTTGACTAATCGACTGATCACCAATTTACCGATTCCCGATCTACTCATTTACCTTGAGCACATACCGCGTCACCGTCACCTGCGCGAAGATGTGTTGCTGTGTGGATGTGCCGTGGGCATCGAGCCAGCGCTGCAGCAAGTTGCGCTGATCCCACAGGGCAACCTCGGAGGCGATGAGCCACACGCTCGTTTTGCCGGCAAAGACCTGATCGAGCTGCGCGAAGACGGCGGCTTCAGGGTCTTGAAAGCCGTCGTTGCTGCCGGGATAGTTGGTGTATGGCCCGGCCAGACTCGCGTAGGGCTGCGGATAGTAGTAATCAAACGTGGTCTGAATGTACGGGATTTGAAAGAGCAGCACATCGTCGGGTTGTTTTGCGCTGGCGATAACGGCGGCGGCTGATCGAAAATCGGATTTGAAGGGCGTGGTGGCCTGTGCGTTAAGGCTGAGCACACTTGCGCCGATCAAGACGATGAACGCCATCGACGTGATGATCCGTCGGGCGTAGCGGGCGATCGAACGTGCCGAATGCATTGGCCATAGTGCAGCCAGCCCCAGCGCGATCGATAGATAGTAGGCGGGCATGATCCAGATCAAATAGCGATCGGTGAACAGCGGCCGATTGAGCGACACGAACCAGATCGATAAAGTGGGCACGGCTAACCAGATCAGCAGCATGAACGCGGAAGCGAAACGAGTGCGATCGGTGAGGCGCGTGAGCCAGCCGAAGACGGCTAAGACCGAGGCCATAACACCGATGATAGTGCTCCAGGTGTTGTCCAACAAATTCAGAATGCCGCGCGTGTACGCACCGTTCAATATGTTG
>JAUQXD010000182.1 GCA_030834835.1 Thermoflexales bacterium
GCGCTTTTCCCTATCTCACCTGCGATCGCGAGATCACCGGACAGGACAAGCGCGCGTGTTTGTACTCCGACATCAAGTTATGCAACGGGCCGTGCATCGGCGCGGTGACGCTCGCCGAGTATCGCGCCACGCTCGATCAACTGTGCCACTTTCTGGAAGGCAAGACCGACGGCCTGGTGATCGACCTTGAACACAAGATGACCAACGCTGCCGAGGCGATGCACTTTGAAGCAGCGGCCCAGTATCGCGATCAACTTAAGGCGCTGCGGCATATCGTCGAGCGGCAGAAGATCATCTCGACCACCACGCAGGATCAGGACGTGCTGGCCTTCGCGCGGACCGACGGCGACGCCTGCGTGCAGATCTTCCTCATCCGGCAGGGCAAGCTGGTGGGGCGCGAATACTTCGTGCTGGAAGGCGCGGAAGACGAAACCGTCTCCAACATCATGGCCGAGTTCATGACGCAGTTCTATGACGAAGCGGCCTACGTTCCGCCGGAAGTGCTGCTGCCGATCGAGATTGATGTGCAGGAGTCGGACATCATCGCACAGTTCCTCAAGCAGAAGCGCGGCACGCAGGTGACTTTATCCGTACCCAACACCGGTCAGGGCGCAGAGCTGGTGAAGCTGGCCACCGATAACGCGCTGGAGACCCTGACGGCGCTGCGCACTCAATGGGCGGCCGACACTCATCGAAATGAGCAGGCGCTGAAGGAATTGGCGGACGGCATCGGGCTCGCGGCGATTCCCACCCGCATCGAGTGCTTCGACATCAGCAACACGCAGGGGACGAACACGGTGGCGTCGATGGTGGTCTTCGTCAACGGCGCAGCGCGCAAGAGCGATTATCGCAAGTTCAACATCAAGACCGTGGAAGGCCCCAACGATTTTGAATCGATGCGCGAAGCGTTGACGCGCCGCTTCCGCCGCTACTTCGATGCCAAAGCAGCCGAACGCACCCCCGGCCAAAAGATCGATCCGTCGTTCTCGGTGCTGCCCGATCTGTTGATCGTCGACGGCGGCAAAGGCCAGCTGGGCGTCGCGATCGAAGTGCTGCAATCACTCGATCTGTTCGGGCAAGTGCCGGTGTGCGGTTTAGCGAAGCAACAAGAAGAGATTTTTCTGCCCGCCCGCCCCGTATCGATTATGCTGCCACGCAGTTCGCAGGGCCTGTTTCTGGTGCAGCGTGTGCGCGACGAGGCCCACCGTTTCGCCATCACGGCCCATCGCGCCAAACGCGCCAAAACCGGCATCGCCTCACAGCTCGACGAGATTCCGGGCGTGGGGCCTACGCGCCGCCGCACCCTGCTCAAACATTTTGGTTCGCTGGAAGGCATTCGGAACGCCAGCGTGGATGAGATCGCTGAAGTCAAAGGTGTGCCCCGCGATGTGGCGATTGCGATCAAGGAGCAGTTGGGGTAAGGGTGTCATTCCGAACGCAGTGAGGAACCTCTAGCCCGACCAACCACGCAGCCTGCCGTGCACGAGATTCCTCGTCGCATCCTTCGACTGCGCGACGACAAGATGTCGCTCCGCTCAGGATGCTCCTCGGAATGACACGTTCAAAAATACAGCGCCCGGCTTATCACCGGGCGCTGTATTTATTACGCAACACGCAATATCGCGAAGCATCCCTGTGGGACGCATCACGTCTACGGCACGTCGGGCAAATCTGTGCCCAGCACACGCTGCAAGCCCTCCTGCAATTCATCCGGGCTGATGGGCTTCGTCCAATATTCCTGCACGCCGATCTCGCGAGCCTTGCGCTTCGTGTTGGGATCACTCAACGCCGACAGCACCACGATGGTCATATTTGCCCAGCGCTCATCCGCGCGGACGCGGCGGGCAAATTCCAACCCGTCCATCTCCGGCATCATGATGTCCAACAGCACCAGGTCGGGTTGAAACTTCTCGACCTGCGACAACGCTTCCAACCCATTCGCGGCGCTGCTCAACAGCCACTCTTCCTGCTGGAATTTCATAATCAGGCGCAGTAACATGCTCAGGCTGTTGTCGTCTTCGACGACGAGGATTTTCTTGGTCATGGTATCCTATCCACTTATCAAGGGTGTGGCAATGCGGCTATTTTACCCGTTAATGACGGTTTTACCAATGGGCAACTGGTCAACTGGTCAATTGGTAGATTGGTCAACTGGTCAATCGGTCGATCAGTCAATCGTTAAACTGAGCATTGTGCATTATGAATTATGCATTATGCATTGTTCACTGTCACAACTGTCCACTGTTGCCCCACGTCTTGAGCAACTGCTGATAAACCGGATCGTCGTAGCGGGCCAGCGTGAAGTACGCCGCGTAATCCGGCAGGCCTGACTGCGTAATGTGCGCGGCCGTGAGTTCGCCCATCGCGCCGGCAGCCATCAGTCCGTAACCCGACACGGCCCCGCACACATACGCGCCTTCGATCGGCAGCGGCCCGGCCAGCGGCCTGTTTTCAGGCGTTCGGGTGTAGTAGCCGCCGTCGTACAGTGCAATCGACGCCCGGCCAAAGTAAGCGCGCAACGCCGGGATCATCGTCGATAGGCCGCGCACCACCACTTCGGGATAGAACTCGTCCAGCGGCGGCGGCACGATCACTTCGCGCGGTTGGACGTGATACGCCCACAACAGCAGCACGATGTGGCTATCGCCACCGCCTTCCGGGCGAAGGTGTGCGCCATCGGGGAGTTGATCCAGCAGCCAGCGCGTCTCTGCGCTCTCAGCCAGATCCGAGCGTTCTTCCGCGCTCCACGGCAGCGTCTGCGGATCGAGCCAGATCATCAGCGGCGCGTGCCGTGGAACAACGCCCAGCGTGTCCCTCAGCGCGATCTTCAAATGCAGTTCGTTGATCACCGGCAAGTCCACGCCCAACAACCGGCTGACGTGGTTGAGATACGGCCCCGCCGCATTGACGAAGCAGCGCGTGTCGATGGAACCGCCTGACGCGAGATGAACCGTCTCCACCCGATTGCCCTTCACACTGATGCGCGCCACCCGGTCGGCGATCAACTCGACCCCGGCCGCCCGAGCCTGCTCCAGCAGATACATGCCCAACTGTTGGCCGCTGAACCAGCCGCAGCGCCGCGCATGCAGGGCGGCCACGACCTTTGGATTCAGAAACGGAAATCGTTCGAGGATGAGGGATCGATCGAGCAGTAGATCCGCGCCATCGGGCTGGCCCTCGCGCCCTGTCCGCGAAGCGGGGGTGTGCCTGGCAAAGGCGTGCGGATCGATCGGGGCGTAGTAGGTCGTTCGGTTACGGTGAATACGCAATTCGCCCGCGCCCAGTTGCGAAATCGTCTGCGCGGAGCGCATGAGTTGATCGACGCGGGCCTCATCGGCCGTAAAATAGACATAGCCGCGGCGGTTCAGCAAAAACTGATTGCCGCTCTCGCGCGCCCAGCGTTCCAGCCAGTCGAGGCTGCGATTCATCAGTCGTACCATGGCCGCATCCGGCCACCAGTTGCGATAGGCCTCGCTGGATTTGTCGCTGGTCAATGTCAGCGGCGGGCGCTCGTCGATCAAGACGACGCGCTTTACGCCGTGCCGCACTGCCAGATGATAGGCCGTGCTGATGCCAGAGATGCCCGCCCCGCAGATCACTACGTCCGCCGTTGTCATCTCGCTCCCCCGCAGGCTGATTTCGCCGCCAGTATAGAATGATTCGAGGGGCGCGTCAAAGCACCCGGACGCAAGCCATATGCTATAATCGATTCACACTCCCACTCACGAGGTTACGTTGGCCAAAGCGACCACTCCCTCAGTCAAACCTGACGTCGATGTGAATTTCCTGCTGAATTTCTTGACCGGCCTGCTCAACACGCCCAGCCCCACCGGCTATACTGAGCGGGCACTTCAATTTGTGCAAGAGGCATTTACCAATCTGCAACTCAATGCGGGCTACACCAACAAGGGCACGCTTGTCGCCACGTGGCCTGGCAGCAGTGCCGCACAGCCACGCGCCCTGACCGCGCATGTCGATACGCTGGGCGCGATGGTCAAAGAGATCGATGCGGGCACGGGTCGTTTACGCCTCAGCCGATTGGGCGGCTTTGCGTGGGCGTCGGTCGAAGGCGAGGGCTGCACCATCATCACGGGCGATGGACATTTTATTCGCGGTACGATCCTGCCGCGCAAAGCGTCGGTGCATGTTCACAGCGGACCGGAAGTCGAGAAGTTGGAACGCATCGACGCCAATATGGAAGTCCGCGTGGATGCCAAAGTCCGATCGGGCGAGGACACCCGCCGCCTGGGCATCGAGGTGGGCGATTTCGTGGCCTTCGATCCGCGCGTGGAAGTGACCGACACCGGCTTCGTCCGATCGCGCCATCTGGACGACAAGGCGAGTGTAGCCTGTATCGTCGCCGCGTGTCAGGCGCTGCGCCAGGCCGAACTCACTCCCAGCCAAACCACCACTTTGTTGATCAGTCACTACGAAGAAGTCGGGCATGGCGCGGCGGCCGGCCTGCCCGTCGATCTGGCCGAATTGTTAGCAGTCGATATGGCCGCAGTCGGCACAGGTCAAAACAGCGATGAATACTCCGTAGGCATCTGCGTCAAAGACTCCGGCGGGCCATACTCGCTGGAGATGCGGCGCAAGTTGGTAGCTCTGGCGCAGGCCGCCGATATTCCCTACAAGTTGGACATCTATCCCTTCTACGGATCAGATGGCGGGGCGGCCTGGCGCGCGGGCGCGAACGTGCAGGTCGGCCTGGTCGGGCCGGGCGTCGATGCCAGCCATCACTACGAGCGCACCCACCTCGATTCACTCGTCGCCACCACGCGG
>JAUQXD010000183.1 GCA_030834835.1 Thermoflexales bacterium
CCACGCTGCGCCTCCGCGAAGAGTTGGGTACCGAGCCGAGCGTCTATTACATTCCGCCGACCAAGGAGGCGTAACATGACATCGGTTGCGCTCCCCACGAAGAAACCTTCAACCATCACACCGGGCTTCATTGCCTGGCTGTCCTTCATCGGACTGTGTTTGATCATCGGGCTGGTGGCGGCCTTTGAAGTCTTGACCAAAGGTTTAACCGTTACCAACATGACCGATACGATCCCTTGGGGTCTGTGGATCACCATCGACCTGTCATCGATCGCGCTGGGCGCGGGCGCGTTCACGTTGAGCGCGATCGTGTACTTGCTCAAGTTGAAGCGCTTTCAGCCGATCGTGCGTCTGGCGGTGTTTGTAGGCTTCGTCGGTTATTCGTCGGCGCTGCTGACGCTCGTGATGGACATCGGCCGGCCCGATCGGTTCTGGCACCCCTGGGTGTACTGGAACATCCACTCGGTGTTGTGGGAAATCACGTGGTGCATCACGCTGTATCTGACCATCATCATTTTGGAGTTTCTGCCCGTCTTTGCCGAGCTGCCGTTCTTTGCGCGCTGGCCGCGTTTCGGGCGCGTGGCGCATACGCTGCATAAGGCCGCGCCGATCTTTGCGCTGGTGGGTCTGGGTATTTCGCTGCTGCACCAATCGTCGCTGGGCGCGACCTATGGCATTCTGCGCTCGCGCCCGATCTGGTTCAAGCCCAGCATGCCGATCATGTTCATCCTGTCGGCGGTGGCAGTCGGCCCGTCGATCACGATGGCGATTGCGTTCCTGTCCGAGTGGATAACAGGTAAGAAGGCGCTGGCCCATGATGCCCTGCGAACGATTGCGCGCTTCAGCGGCTTTGGGCTTCTGGCTTATGCGTACATCAAATTCTGGGATCTGCTGGCAGTAACGTATTATGGCCGCAGCCCCCAGATCAACCAGGCGTTTGCGATGCTGAACGATCAGACGCCGTATGGCTTCGGCTTCTGGGTTGGCGAGGTGATCATCGGGCTGCTGATTCCAGTCATTTTCTTCCTCGCGCCGCGTTTCAATCGGCGACCGCTGTTTCTGGTGATGGGGTCATTTGCTGCCGTGATCGGCATCCTGGCCAATCGCTGGAACGTGACGGTCTCCGGCCTGACGGTGCCGCTGGCGTATTCGCCCGGCGTGCTATATCGGCCGGAAGCGGGCGCGTACTGGCCCAGCCTGACGGAATGGGGTGTGGCGGTCGGCGTAATCGGCTATGCTTTGCTCATGCTTACCCTGGGCTTACGCTTCCTGCCGCTGTTTAAGGGCGCGGACGAGGCGTCACACAGTTGACAAAATAAACCAGATAGACGATCATTAAGCCGCGCTCAGGTTGATACTAAGAATCGACTTGAGCGCGGTACGTTGCTATGCTGAAGTCCTCTCGCCTGGATCGTCAAGCGGCGGCGTCAACGCCGTGTAGCCGTTGGCCGTCAACGTAACTTAGCCAGTTACGGTTTAGTCGTCGATCTGAAACTCTCATCTGTACCCGCTTTGCCGCAGGAGTCTCGCATGTCAGAAGCAGCTGAAAGCCCGCTTGTTGTCGCCATTCTGTTTGCGCTCCGGTGCCTGGTGCCGTTGCTCCTCATGCTGGGTGTGTCGTATTTGCTAAGACGGCTGGGCTTGATTGCCGAACCGCCCCCCACTCCACCTGACGAGGACAATGGCAACAACGGAAATAACGGTAAACGCAAGCCTGGAGGAGGCGTCGCGCATGGGAAGGTTTAGACGAATGCGACTACCGATTATCGTCGCAGTTGTTGCGCTATTGATTGGTCTGGCGTTAAGTGTGCCGGTAAATGCCGCGCCGGTTGCGTCAAAGATAGACGCCGCGCCGCCGGAACAAGAAACTGAGGCCTATTGCTTAAGCTGTCACGGTAAACCGGACTTGAGCCTGACGCTCCCCAGCGGCGAGCAACTGTCGCTGTATGTCGACACGAACAAATTGAGCGCGTCGGTGCACAGCCCGGCCGGCATCGAGTGTCAGGCCTGCCATACGACTATCAAGACGTATCCGCATCCGGTCATTAACTTCCAGACGCGGCGCGAACTATCGCGCTCGTATTATGAAGCGTGCCAGAAATGCCATGCGGCCAATTACAGCAAGACGCAGGACAGCATGCACGCGCAAGTGGCCGCCGAAGGCAACGCCAATGCCCCCATCTGCACCGACTGTCACGGCGCGCATGATTTGCAGCCTCCCGCGCAGCCGCGCGCCAGCATCTCGACGACGTGCAGCCAGTGCCACGCCGAGATTTACACCGCCTACAAAGATAGCATCCACGGCAGTGTGCTGATCGCCGAAGACAATCCGGATGTGCCTGTTTGCACCGATTGTCACGGTGTCCACAACATTCAAGATCCGCGCACGGCGCAGTTCCGCGTGGGCACGCCCGATCTGTGCGCCGGCTGTCACGCCGATCCGGCCCGGATGAGCAAGTACAATCTGTCGACCGACGTGTATAGCCTGTATCGCACCTCGTTCCACGGCGTGGATGTGAGTGTCTACAAGGCCAACTGGCCCACAATCTGGCACGACAGCGCGGTCTGCACGGACTGTCACGGCATTCATGACATCCGCACCACGCAAGTCCCGCAATCCAAAGTCAATGCCGCCAATCTGCTGGCGACCTGCCAGCAGTGTCACCCCGGCGCCGGACCCAATTGGACGGCTGCCTGGACCGGCCACAATAAGATCGATCAGACCCGCACGCCGTTCCTGTTTTACGTGGAGCAGTTCTATTCGGGCTTCACACCGTTCGTGCTGTGGCTGTCGGTCATCTACGTAGTCCTGCAAGTCATTCGCGCCGTCGTTGGACGCGTGCAGAGGAGCCTGAAATGAGCGCGGTTAGCCCATCCACCTCGGCCCCGGTCACGCGCGGGGTACAAACGGTCCGTTTCTTCCAGCGGTTTACGCGGGGACAGCGCTGGGAGCACGTGCTGTTGATCCTGTCGTTCGTCGTGCTGTTTTTGACAGGCGTTGTGCAGAAATATCGCGGCGAGACCTGGAGTCAGGAGATTCTCTCCACACCCGATCGGCTGTTGCTGGTCCGCAATATCCATCACATCGCCGCCATCGTGCTGACGTTGGAAGTGCTTTATCACCTGGGCCGCGCCATCTATCTACTGGCTAAGCGCCGGATGTCGCCGGCCATGTTCCCGACCTGGCAGGACGTGCGGGATGCCGGTGGCATGATCAAATATCTGCTGTTCCTGACCAGCCGCAAGCCAAGGTTTGGCAAGTACAACTTCGAGCAGAAGTTTACCTACTGGTTCCTGTTCTTCGGCCTCGGGATCATGGTCATCACAGGCTTCATCCTGTGGTTCCCCATCCAGGTGACGAGCGTGGTGTCAGGGGGCATTGTGCCGGCGGCCAAACTGGCGCACAGCACCGAAGCCATTGTCGCGGGCGTCTTCGTGGTGATCTGGCATCTCTATCACGTGTTGATCGAGCGCTTGAACCTGAGCATGTTTACCGGCCGGTTGAATGAAGACGACATGCGCGAGTTTCACACAGCCGAGTATGAGCGATTGACCGGGCAGTCGGGAGAAACACCGGGTGGAGGAGGACGAGCGTGAGTAAGCGAAGCTGGAGACGGGCGGGGGTGTTCGCCGTCATAATCATGATTGGCTTGCTGACGATTGCAGTCGGCGGGGCAGTGGCCGCTCCGGCTCCGATTGTTCCGGTGGCGGCCCGAGCGGTTCGATCGGCCCCACCAGCCGATCGGGTGCAGCAAGAACCGGTCAGTAATGACATTTGCCTGGCCTGTCACAATAATCCGAGTTTGACGAAGAAACTATACGACGGATCGGACTTGAGTCTGTACGTTAGACCGGAGGATCATGCCAACTCGGTGCATGGTGAAGAGGGCCTGCTGTGCGTTCAATGCCACACCACCTTCGATCAGAAACACAACGAGAACCCGGTGCAGTTCCCTGGATTTCAGGCCAACGATCGACGAGATGTCAGCCTGAAGTTGTATTCATTGTGCCAGCAATGCCACGCCGAACAATACGATAATAACATCGACAGTGTGCATGGCCGCGCGCTGCAAAACGGCAACGTCAACGCCGCCGTCTGCACCGATTGTCACACCGCCCACACCGTGCGCCGACTGACTGACCCGGCCACCCAACAACTCCTGCCGGATGCGCGCCTGTGGATTCCTGAGACGTGCGCTCAGTGCCACAGCACGATTTTTGCTCAATACAAAGAGAGCGTTCACGGCGCGGCGTTGACTCAAGAAAATAATGTCGATGTGCCGACCTGTATCGACTGTCACGGCGTGCACAACATCCCCGATCCATTGACGTCCGCCTTCCGCTTAAAGTCGCCCAATCTGTGCGGTAAATGCCACGCCGACACCAACATCATGAACAAGTACGGCATCTCGACGCAGGTATTTGACACCTACGTGGCCGACTTCCACGGCACCACGGTAACGCTGTTCCAGAAAGAGTCGCCGGATGCGCCCACGAACAAGCCCGTTTGCTTTGACTGCCACGGCGTGCACGACATCGCCCGCGCCGACGATCCGCAGAAAGGTTTGCAGGTCAGACAGAACATTCTTAAGAAATGCCAGGTGTGCCATCCCGGCGCCACCGATAACTTCTCGGCCGCGTGGATGTCACACTACATTCCATCGCAAGATAAATATCCGGTGGTGTACTTCGTCAATATCTTCTATCAACTGCTGATTCCGGGCGTGCTGGGCGGCATGGCGCTTCTGGTCGTGCTCGACATTTCATCGGTCTTTCGTCAGAAGCGGCGCAAGTCTAAAGCTCAACCGAAACCGCCGACTGCAAAACCGCCAGTCGCGGAACCCCCAACCGAAAAACCGGCAGCCGCACAATCGCCGGTTGCAGAACCACCGGCGGCGGAACCGCCACCCGATGAATCGGTAGCGGACGAGACCCATCAGGAGTCGAGCCATGACTAAATCGACTCCCGTCACTCAAGCCGATCTGCCACCGGTCGAGCCGGTGAAGATCGTCACGCGCTTCAGCCTGTTCCAGCGTATCGAGCATCTGGCGTTGTTGCTCTCGTTCTCACTGCTGGGTTTGACCGGCCTGCCGCAGAAATACCCGGACGCCGGATTGAGCCAGTTTGTCCTGACCCTGTTTGGCGGCATCGAAGGGATCCGCGTGGTGCATCGCGGCGCGGCTATCGTCTTGATGATCGTGAGCATCTATCATGTCGTCGAGGTGCTCTATCGGGTCTTCGTGCAGCGCACCGCGTGGACGATGCTGCCCGTCATCGACGACTTCAAGCATCTCTATCACGATCTGCTGTTCTACTTTGGTCGCCGCAAGCACAAGGCGTATTACGGTCGCTACAACTACGGCGAGAAGGTAGAGTATCTGGCCGTTGTCTGGGGCACAGCCGTCATGATCATCACCGGGTTCATGATGTGGAACCCGATCGCGACGACGAACATCCTGCCAGGCGAAGCGATCCCGGCCGCGA
>JAUQXD010000184.1 GCA_030834835.1 Thermoflexales bacterium
GCTTGATCCCGGCAGCATCCGGCGCGAACCCTATGTGCCTGCCACGACCACCTTCCCTGTACTGGCCGCGCGTGAAATCGAGTTGAACCTCAGCGCAGACACGCCGATCTACCTGTTACCAGCCGCCAGCGGCTATGTGGGCGGCGACGTGACGGCGGGGTTGCTCGCCACCCGACTGGCTGACTCAGAATTGCCATCCATCTTGATCGACATCGGCACTAACGGCGAAACCGTGCTGGGCTGTCGCGAGTTTTTGTTGGCGTGTTCCGGATCAGCTGGCTCCGCGTTTGAAGGTTGCGGGCTGGAATGGGGCATGGCCGCTCAGCCGGGCGCAATCGATCGGGTATGGGTGGCGGATGGGCGCATCGCCTATCGCACCGTGAGTGGTCAAGCGCCGCGTGGTATCTGCGGCTCCGGATTGATCGAGACGTTGGGTGTGTGCCTGCAAGCGGACATCATCAATCGCAATGGCAAGGTCAATCTTGAAGCATCTTCAGCCCGGCGTAACGATGGACATCCCAGCGTGGTCATTGCGCCTGCCATCGAGACGGCTGTTGGCCGCGATCTGGCGCTGCGGCAGGGTGACATCGAGAACCTCATCCGCGATAAGGCAGCTTTGTTTGCCGGGTCACGAATTCTACTGGCCAATGCCGGCCTGACGTTTGACGATGTCGCCGAGATTCTAATCGCCGGCAACTTCGGCCAGTCGCTGGACATCGATCAGGCGGTGCGGATCGGGCTGTTGCCGGATATCCCGCGCCAGCGGATTCGCTTTATTGGCAACAGTTCGTTGGCTGGGGCACGGGCGGTGCTGGTGTCACGTGCGCAGTGGCAGCGCGCGCAAAGCATCGCGGCCTCGATCACGTGTCTGGAATTAACGGCTGAACCAAGTTATTTTGAAGAGTATACGGCGGCGCTATTCTTGCCGCATACCGATCTATCGCTGTTTCCATCAGCCCGATCCCAGCAAGAGTCGGGGACTATTCCACAAGGAGCGATCTGATGAATGATGTGTTAGTGAACGAGTTGGAGCTGGCGCCCGCGTCAGTCGTGAAGCAAGCGGCGCGTGACTTCGCGGCCACGTTGGCTGAGACGCCGCAATTCAAGGCCTATGAAGCAGCAGCCGACCGCTTGAATCAGGACACTGAGGCCCAACGGGCGATCGAGGCGTTCGAGACTAAACAGCAATCACTGCAAGCCATGCTAATGCTCAATGCCGTCAGTGAGACGGACCAGGCCGAACTGCAACGCCTGCAACGTGCGTTCAGCAGTCTGCCTGCGGTGGTGGCCTATTTTCAGGCGCAGGCCGATCTGATGGCCCTGTGCCAGACCACCGGCGATCTCCTATCGCAAGCGATCGGTGTGAACTATGCAACAGCCTGCGGGTCAGGTTGTTGTTGAGAGGTGTATGATGAATTCAAATCGGACAACACTCCCTGCCAATCTATTAGCCGCCACCGAAGATCTGGCCAACAATCTACTGGCGTCTGAGCCATTCACGGCGTATCACGCGGCCCATGGCCGGTTCAACGCCGATGCCGGGGCGCGTGCGCTGCTGCAGCGGCTCTCACAATCACAGGCGGAACTGCGCCAGAAGCAAGCGCGCCGGACCGTAACGCAAAGCGATGTCGATCAACTTAAGGCCCTCCAGAGCGCGGTGCAGGCCGATCGCACCATTGCCGACTATGCCGGTACCCAGCAAGCGGCAATCGGGTTTTTGCGTGAGATCAACCAGGAGATCAGCGAACTGCTCGGGGTCGATTTTGCTGCGTTAGCCAAACGCTCAGGCTGTTGCTAAAGCCGGGTTCGAATATGAGGAGGGCGCATGCCCCTGTATGATTTCCACTGCGAACAGTGTGAGACAAAATTTGAAGTCCGCGCCTCGATCAAAGAGAAGCAAGCCGGCCTGCAGCCAGAATGTCCAACGTGTCACAGCCATGTCGTACGGCAGATGGTCACGGCGGGGCTGGTGCTGCATGGTAGCGATGGTGGCAGCCTGTCATCATCTGGCCCGGCCCGTGGCTGCGGC
>JAUQXD010000185.1 GCA_030834835.1 Thermoflexales bacterium
TCATACTCGCTGCCCGAGCGCTCGGCAATCAGCTTAACAATCTCGTAGCCGTAGCGATCCGCTTCGCATAAGAGCCGTAAAATCATCGTATCGGTATGGCCGCGCAGCAGGTCGGATGTGATTTTGTTTTCACTCATATCATCACCTCACAATTGACATTATACACCACATTACTATTCCTGTCAAGGTAGTATTATGGTTTTCATACCTTGATCGAAACAACTTATATTTAACTCACCTTACGCAGTCCACGCTCCTTCGACTGCGCGGCAAGGGCGCATCCTGAGCGGAACGTAGTGAAGTCGAAGGATTCGGATCGCACAAAAAGTCGAGTCCATTTCACTGCACCGCGTCCTTCGACTGCGCGCCGCGATGTTGCTGCGGCGCTCCGCTCAGGATGCTTGGCTTAGTTCCATTTGCGGCATCGTCATTCCCGCGTGCTTTTGGCGGGAATCCAGAACCACTATCAACATCGAGTGTCAGTGGTCAGGCTGGATGCCCGACAAAAACATTCGGGCATGACGTGACGACACCTCAAAAGTGAAGCACACCCATGCTATCTCCAACTGATCCCCTGACCCTCTTTCGCCTGAAGCCGATCCGCAGTGCGCGCGTGTCGGAGATCAGCGAAACGACGGCGGCCGCACCCGTCGCTAATGAAGACCGCGTCAACTTCCATATCGGCAATCCGCTGCAAGACCCGCGCCTGTCGTCGGCGTTCCTGCGCATCGCGCTGGGTCTCGACGTGCAGCGCGGCGATCTGCGCGATGCCGATCCCGACGCGCTGCTCGAAGCGCTGGACTGGGACAAGGCCGACAAGCCCAAGCTTGAGTTCCTGATCCGCACGATCCAGAAGAGTTCGCCCTACATGCCGCGCGGCGGCTATGCGCGTAAAGCGCCCAACGCCGTCGTCAAAGCGTTTGTCGATTGGCTGGAGCATCAGCAGGATTCACTTCGTTATGATACGGGCGAACAATCCGCGCGGCGCGAGATCATTTTGGCTTCGGGCGGCCTGCACGAAACGCTGCGCGTGCTGCTGTTTGCGCTGTCGTCGTATCTTGAGATCAAACCCGCTCGCATTCTGTGCTATCGATACGCAGTGCTGCCGTCATTGCGAAGAGCGTCTGGTGCGACGACGCAATCTCTCTCGCAGCCCGACGAGACCCATGCACTTGCGCGCAGGGCAAGTGTTGCTTCGCATCCTTCGACTCCCGCTTCGACAGGCTCAGCGTCCGCTCAGGATGCTCGCAATGACGCGATACCCGATCTGCTGTTTGATGATTTGTCCCCGGATGAACGCGTCGCGCGCGAACAGATCGAGTCGTTCCTGATCGCACAGCCCAACACGCCGACGTTTGTGCTGATCGGCGAAGTAATGAATGAAGAGACGCGCCGCGCCTTACGACGCATGAGCGTGGATAAGCCGCTGTTCTTCATCGAGGCGAACAACGCGCCGAATCATTTGTCGCTGGCGCGCGAGGCGAAGTTGGTGCAGCGCGTGATTCGCGTGTTGACCCCGGCCATCTTCGCCCCGCAGTGGGACTCGCTCTCGACGGTGTTCATCGCGGGTAACGCCGATATTCTCAATGCGATCGAGAATGTACACTTCAATCTCAAGGGCACGCCGTCCGCGTCTGAAATTGAGTTGCTGAGTTATTTGCTGGAGCATCGACGGCCCGACGCGGAGAAGGACCAGACGCCGGAAGTGCCGCAGGTCAAGCCGTCATTCGAAGGGCTGGGGCTGGGACTCTCGGCGGAGTCGGCGCTGCCGCGTTTGGCCGAACGGATCGAACATTATCTCGATCACGCGTTGAGTGATCACGTACAAGTGCTGGACCGGGCGTTGACGAACGTGGAGCAGAAGACCACGCTCATGACGCAGCGGATGCAGCAGATGTGGCACGGTGGAGTCTTTGACGAGTTCTCTACGATTGAGCCACGCGAGTTGTTCGATGAGATGCTGGACAACGTCGATCAACCCGCGTGGAGCGAGAGTCTGCGCCGCAGTTTCCTCAGCGCCTTCGTGCGGCATCAACCGCAGTATCGGCCGGAAGCATGCCTGATCGCCAGCGGATCATCGCGCACGGCGCTGGGCATTCTGGGCTTTCACTGCGGCATCACTGATGTGGTGATCCCTGATTTGAGTTGGTCATACGAGCAATGTTTTCCTAATGTGCATGCTGTTCCTTTAACGCCGACGCTCGAACTGGATGCGGACGGCTTGATCGCGAAGATCGAAGACCTGTGCCGTAAAGATCCGAATTGGCCGGAGCATGGCGCGGTCGCCGTCAATAATCCGCACAATGCCACGGGCCGCATCTTCGATGAACAGGTGGTGCGTAAACTCATCACGTATTGTTTGCAGCACAACGTCTACGTCGTGGACGATCTGGCTTATCAGAACGTCGCGCCCGTTGATGGGCTGCCAGAGATCAAGACGGCGCGACAAATCGCGGCAGATTTGGTGCACGAGGGCATCCTCGACGATGAGCAGACCAATCGAGTGTTGACGGTCCATTCGATGTCGAAGACGGACTGTCTGGCGGGCGCGCGTTTGGCCGTCGTCGAGATTCGTGACGCGGACTTGCGCGCGCGCTTCGAGGCGTTGAACGCGCCCATTCAGCCCAACCTCGCGGCGATCTTCATTTGCTATCTGTTCTATCGCAACAGCACGCAAGCCGCGCGCACGTACTGGCACTGGCGCAATGCCATATTCGCGGATCGCACACAGGCGTTGATGACGGCCGTGCAGAATCTGCCGCCGGATCGCAATCCGTTTGGGCTGGCGATCATTCCGCCGACGGGCAGCATGTATCCTTTACTGCGCGTCACACACTTGCCCGCGGGCCTCTCGCTGGATTGGCTGGCCTCGTCGCTGGCACGTACCGGCATCGGCTTGCTGCCGCTGGCGACGTTTGCGCGCACGGAAAAAGGCTTCGAGACCGGGCGCACGACGTTCCGCCTGACGCTGGGCGGCGTCGATGGCGCGGAGATCATGCTGGC
>JAUQXD010000013.1 GCA_030834835.1 Thermoflexales bacterium
TCTTCGGCGGGCTGTTGATTGTGCGGGGAGTGATCGGTTAGGACACAGATTACACGGATTCAGCAGAGGCGGCTCCCACACCTGCACTGCTCCGCAGCGCGGTGCAAGTGTGCCGCCGAATACGCGGGCATGGGAGCCCGCTCTGCTCCAAATTGCGGTTACGGCACGGCTGATCGGGCTCGCGCCGCCTCAATCACACGGCGCACGAATTGCGTCTTGCTGTCGCTATAGTGGGCGCGATCAGTCTTGAAGCGACTGGCGAGATCATACTTCAGAGCGGCATATTCATCGCGCAAGCCTGCGTTGGCGCGTAAGGCATCGCGGAAGAGCAAGTGATCGCGCAGTTCGGCGTTGTCCTCCGCCACGATGTGCAAATGATGCGTGCGCGGTTGGCCCTTGCGAAAGAACTTGCGATCGACGTTCTGGGGATAATCGATAAACGCGTAACCCAATCTTTGCAAAGGCGCAATGCAGTCCGCGAAGTCGGCCAGTTGCCGCACAACCAGCATGATGTCGATCACGGGCTTAGCTGCCAGGCCGGGAATGGCCGTGCTGCCAATGTGATGAATCGCCGTCACCCGATCGGTCAGCGCCGCCTGAATGGCCTGTTTTTCAGCCTCAAATCGATCCGCCCACTGCGGATCGTAGGACGCAAGTGAAACTTCTTCCGTGATGTTGCGCCAGATGGCGTCAGCCACTTCCTCAACCGATAGATTAGTCGTATCGATCACGAAACCCAGATCGCCGCGTTGCGCATTTGCTGTTTGAATGGCGATGAGTTCACGAAAACGATTGGACTCCCAACGCAGCCCGTCGGGATCGGTGCTGCGTGTTCTGATTCGGCGCTCGATTTCATCGGGCGCGCACGTCAGGCGGAAGGCATAGGTTACATCGTCGTAGGCGGAGAGCAGATGCCGCAATTTCGCCAGTGACTCCGGCTTCTCGAAAACGTAGTTGACCACGAAATTGTGATAGCCATGCGCCACATGCCACGCCACGTTGTGCGCGATGGTCCGATACAGATAATCGATGCGGGCTTCGCTGTAGATTTCAGAAGGACGCGCGGCCACGACGTAATCGCCATCGAGCATGATGGCCCTGTCGAAATGCTCGATCAACTTCCACGACGTTTCGGTTTTGCCCACGCCCAGCGGGCCATTGATGATGACGATCATGACATTACCCCGTCAGTGATATTGCGAATCAGCGAATCAGCGATAAAGCGAGTCAGCGGGAACTACTCAGATGTCATGAACTGCGTTCACCACGCACCATGAAAGTGGCGCGACGTAGGGCAAGTCGGTGACTTGCCAGGCAAGATACCATCTTGCCCCACATTTTCAGATCAGCCGTCATTGCGAGGAACGAAGCAATCTCCTTCCGATCGACTCTGAGATTGCTTCGCACGCCCTGTCCCGCGAAGCGGGGGGCGCGCCTGGCGAAAAACGCTCGCAATGACGCAGGCTGGGTAGTAACGTCAGCGAGTCACTCGTCACTCGTCACGCACCACGCATCACGTCTTGCGGGTCTTCCGCAATGTTTTGCGTCCCGCGTGCATCAACTTCTCAATCAGGCGCGCGGGCCATTCGGGTTTGGCGTAATCCAGCAGCGGCCACTGAGCGAGCGAGTGCGATTGCAGCACGGCGTTGGCGGCGGCGATGCCGGTCACGCAGGCTCGCTCTAAAAAGAAGGCGGGCGACGGATGCCGCACCCAATCGCCGCAGCAGAATACGTCGGGCCAGGGCGTGACGGTGCTCAAGTGTTGATCGGCGCGACCGAGGCCAAACAAGGTATGAGTGGCGTCGTTGCGCTGAATGACCTGATGAATCAGATGGCCGCGCAGTTCGGGGAAGGCGGCTTGCACATCGGCAGCGGCGCGGGTCAACAGGAGCGTGTCACCCTCCTGCAAGAGTTCGGGCGGGCCGTAGATGTGCACTTCGATGGCGCTGCCGCCCGTGGCTTTGCTCCAGCGGATGTATTGATCCTGCAAACGGTGCAGCCAGAAATAGTTATCGATGACGACTTCGCCGCTGAAGATGCCCGCTTCGATTTTGTTGTCTGGCAAACAATCGTACCAGAAGCGGAGGATCGCGGTGGGCATGCCGCGCGGGAATGTCAGGTTGTTGGCGATGGGCGCAGTCGCTTCGCTGGCGCACAACAGTGCTTGCGTGTTGGGGCTATCGGTCGCCAGGATGATCGATCGGGCTGCAAACGAACCGATCGAGGTGTGGGCAATCCACGCAGATTGATCTTGTTCGAGACGAGTGGCCTTTGCGTTGAGAGTGATCGAGCCACCCAGATCATGAATCCGCTGCGCGAGTGGTTCGACCAGACTCGTGCCGCCATCGGCGGGCAGATAGGAGAAGGCCCACGTATCGCGGCGGAGCAGGGTGTAGAAGCGCATGAAGGCGATGAAGCCCGACAGCGGAATCTCTTCGGGATGCGCGGATAGGCCGTTGCGAATCAGTCCGATCATGAAGGCGCGCAGCGCGGGTGCCCAGTGCTGCGTCAGGTCGCCGAGCCATTGATTTTCCAGCGGTTGATC
>JAUQXD010000186.1 GCA_030834835.1 Thermoflexales bacterium
TAGATTGGGGACATTTCCCCGAACGCAACCTGCACCGCAACTGGGGTCAGTTGACAACCCCTTACGCCGCACTGGCTCTTGCCGAATTGATCCGGCTCAACGAAACCCTGCCCTTGATGAAACGCCTGCGACGCTTCTTGATCGAGCAACCCGGTTTCATATGGCTCCTGGGCTTCCCGGTGCAACCGGAGGTCGAAACGGCGCTGGGGTTCAATCCCCTCAGCAGCTTACCGACCCAACGCCATCTCACGCACCTCCTGCGTCAACTGCCCAATGCCGCTATGCAGTTCTTATTGGCCGATAGCGTGCGCCTGATTGTAGCGGAATTGCAAGCCTGCCAGGCACCACCCGTGGACTGCATTTCGCTCGATACCAAACACATCGTGGCGTGGGTCAAAGAGAACAATCCCAAAGCGTATGTTGCGGATCGCTACAACAAAGCCAGGCAACCCGCGGGCGATCCCGATTGCCGGCTCGGGTGCAAACGCCGCCATAACCGCGCGGGGCCGTCCACCACGCCAACTCGCAATCCGGTCCCGGCCAAACTGGTCAAGGCCGGGGAATACTATTGGGGTTATGGCTCGGGCGTCGTCGTGGCCAAGGTTCCCCTCTGGGGCGAATTCGTCATCGCCGAATTGACGCAATCATTCGATCACGGGGATGTCACTTACTTCTTGCCCCTAATGCGGCAGACCGAGGAACGGTTAGGCTATCGCCCGCGCTACGCCACCTTCGACGCGGCCTTTGATGCCTGGTATGTTTACGCCTATTTTTACCGTGAAAACGACCCCGACTTCGGTCTCGCAGCGGTCCCCTATTCTAACAAAGGCAACTACAAAGCTAAAGAACGGCAGTTCGCGCCGACGGGCGAACCGCTCTGCGCGGCCGGCCTAGTCATGCCGTTGAAATTCACCTACACGGATCGCACCACCTGTATCGTGGAGCACGAACGGGGCAAATATGTCTGCCCGCTCAAGTCCGCGACTCCGGCGCGACGCAGCTGTCCCGTTCAGCATGCCAACTGGAAGCGTCAGGGCTGCACGGCCATGATGCCTATCAGTATCGGCGCGCGCCTGCGCCACACGCTCGATCGCGACAGCGAACTCTACAAGCAAATCTATCGCCAGCGCACGGCCGTCGAACGCATCAACGCGCAAGCGGCGGCGCTCGGCATCGAACGACCGCATCTACGCAACGGCCAAGCCATCACCAACCAGAACACGCTGATCTATCTGCTGATCAACCTGCGTTTTCTGCAACGGCTGCGCGAAGGCCAAACCGAAAACGAATAACTTGTTAAAGAACCACCGGCTGGCACTTAAGCGTAATCAGTCATTTGACTGATTACGCTTTGTACTGGACTTCGCCTTCTTTAAGGCGTAATCAGTCCTGACTGCTCCAACCCTCAACTCATATTATGAGAGTGTCGTAATAGAAGTCGCCATTCAGTCGGATAAGGGTTGATTCCGGCTGCAGCTCTCGCGTTGTGTCTTTGGGCGACAAGACTGCTGCTGGAGGTACCGCCAACGTGCGTGCATAGAAATGGAAGGTGACAATTTGCAGCGCCCCAAGTGCGTTTAATGCATTCTTAAGTGTCGCTTCATTGAAGTATGCGTCACGTTCATGCTTCACGTGGTTGTAGCTTCGCCACCAATCCGGGTTAGTCGTCAGATCAGCCCAGTTTGACCAAGGCGCAAATGACAAGCCATAGCACGGAACAAACACTTGCGTGGTTGGCAAATCAGGGAACGCGGGAAGTAGAACCGCCCTGTACTCATTGATATTTCCACGCGGTGCTGCCGGCGCGATGCGCTCGCAGAGCAATTTTGCTACTACGTCAACGTCCGAGGCGGCTGCAAAAAGGAGGTGCGCAAGTTCTATTGAAAATACCTGGAAGTTTGGTGGGCTAAACTCCACATAGCGTGAGACGACTTCCAGGTCGTGTTCGAGGGCTAAAAATAATTCCAATGGAGCTTTCCAGCGGTTGCTGCGATAGCCATGATATCTCCTTGTAATTAGCCTGACTACGGACTAGATCGCTTGTTGCAGTGTAATAGCCTATAGACAGCAAATGCCAGAATATTGTAGAATTCATGCACCTTACAGTCTACTCCGCAATCGTGCGGTCTGATTGTATCGCCATCTCACCCTCAGAGTCAAGCCATCGCCCGCCGCGAACCATCTACTCCGTTGAGGTATCGCCGTGCCGTATTCCAGCCAACGCGACCCCAAGAAGATTTCTCGCGCTCAGTTTCCAGCCAGATTGACCGCGAGAACAATTCTTTTAGTCGGTTTCCAACCAGACTGACCGCAAGAGAATTGCTTGCAGTTGGCTCCCAGCCAAACTACTCACAAGAAAGTTTCTCAGAGGCGGTTTCCAGCCAAACCGACTAAAAGGGATTTTCTTACGGTCGATTTCCAACCAGATTGACCTCAAGGGAATCGCCTGATGAATTTTTAGCACAAAACCTTACCAAAATTCGTGTGATACCTGATATTCGCCCAACCCGGCACCGGAGCCGCCGACCCCCGACCGAATCGGCTAATTCGTAAGGGCGAAGCATTCGAGAGAGGATTCCAGTCGCTTAGCCTAGTTTCGCGTGCGAATGCTTCGCCCTACCAGATGATAAACGACAGGGCCGCTGCATTTGCAACGGCCCTGTTCGTTTACTGATATTGAATTGCTCCACACCGAATGGCTTAGCGAGCCAGGCAGATGATGCGCTGAAAGAAACTGATGTCAGGAACGCTTAGCCTTCTTTCCCCTGATGGGTCGCGACAAAGATGGCCGCGGCAATGCCCAGGCGACGGTCGAGAAGGTGCGCAATGTCCGGGCTAAAATCGATGGTCAACTCGTAGCCCATCATTTTGACCTTTTGTCGCAATTGCCCGACGAGAGTTTCGCCCACTGTGATGTCCAACTGTTGCGGCAGATCGTTGCCCAACGCCTGGCGCAGGATGGACTGGCCGGTGCTTTTTTCGTACACCTTACCGATCGGTTTATCCTCTGCATCCAGGATGTGCCAGGCATCCTTGATAATCTCAACGGTATTATCAGCGGCCACGCCAATCCCGCCGATCTTCTGGCCGCTTTCAGCGTCGATCACATCCAGGTCCACCTCTTCGGCTGGACTATCCTTGAGCGTCAGGACTTCGTGTCGTTTTTTCTCGTCCGCGTACACATGGACGGTGGTTGAAGGCGGGAGCAACTTGACCTTTTCCTCGATGAAGAGCAAGGGCTTATCACTTGACTGATCAAAGAGACGATATTTTCCACCGAGTGACAGTCCCTGCCGTTTGAGAATGTAGCCCGTCTCAGAGAAAACTGGATTCATGGCAAGCCCCTCTCGCGTTATGCGGTCTCAACTCACTTGGCTTCGGTCAGCACGACGACGAGGCCGACGGTTTCGACGTACATGACGTTAACGGCCTGATTCCCGCGTGCATACCCCAGATTCGCATCGGTCGATTTCGCCAGCGTCCAACCGGCTTTCTCCAGCGCGGGGCCATAAAATCCCTTAATTGCCTCCCACGTCGTGCCGGCCGGTACGTCATACGCTTTGCCCTCAGTGGTTTTGATTGTGCTGTCCGCTTTGAGCTGTGTGAGCAGCCCGTCCAACATGCCGTTCAGCGTATCATTGGTCGACTCCGTCGCGCCGGTGAAAACCGGCAGCTGACTGTAGGTCACCAGCGCGGGCGCGCCACCACCGCCACAGGCGGTCAATATACTGCCAATCAACACTGCCAACACCAGGATGATACTCATTCGCTTGTTCATGTTTTCTGCCTCCAGAAAGTTTAGAGAATAGTTGTCGAAATCTTATCTTTGAAGCGACGTACATATGACGTTCGATCAAACCAATCGGCTTGCTCAGGCCGAGCGACTTATCGCACGCGCCGCTTGCGCCAGCCGAGCGCACCCACGCTGGCCAAGGCCACCAATCCACTGAAGGCTAATCCACTCGCTGAAGTAGACTCGCCGCGCGCGGTCAAACTGTTGAGCCGCACTGCCGTCGGACCGGCACCGTTGCCCGCCGCCCACTGCGAGAAGCCGGTGACGTTATTGCGGGTGATGCTGGACGATGTGGAACTGCTCAGGGCGCAATCCCATTGATAGCCGGGGCCGCCTGGATTCCAGCGACAGACTTTGCTGGTGGCATCCGGCGTAAAGTCGGTGGGCAGGGTCAGATCGACATTGAATCCGCTCGCGCAGCCGATGGGCGTGATGTCCCACCAGTGGCCGGTCTGGATCGGCAGTGTAGCGTTGGGATGATTGGCGTTGTAGCGCTGAATGGTGATGCCGGTCAGGCACCCAGCGGGGCCAGTGTTGTTCACCACGATCTGGATCATCGTCGGGCCAAAGGTGTACGTGCCCGCGCCGGAGACCGCTTTGGTGACGGTGGGACTATCGGCATACTTCAGTTCGAACGCGCCGATGTCGCAACGTAGATCATCGCGCGTCTGCCCGCGTTGATCCAGACCGCCGATCGAAGCACCGGCGCACGTGGCCGCATCACCCGCATCGATGGCGGGCGAATCCAGTTGCAGTGCAAAGGTGGGCGTGGCGCCGCCGTTGCTTTGCAATGCGCCGAGATGAGGATCGCCGGTTCTGAAGTTGACGCCGCCCGCTGAACAGCCGCCGTCTTCCACCAGATTGTTGAGGTTCGTGACGATCGAACCACCGTCGATGACGCAGTCTCCGCCATGGGGCGAATTGGCGATGATCGTATTCAGGTAGTGCAGGGTGCCGAAGTTGTACAGGCCGCCGCCAAACGCATTGGTCGTCGTGTTCGCCGACAGGGTGCTGTTCACCACGGTCAGGGTGCCGTTGTAATTGTACAGGCCGCCGCCGCTCCAGACAGCCGAGTTCCCCGACAGGGTGCTATTCACCACGGTCAGGGTTCCCGTGCTATAGATGCCGCCGCCCTCGCCACCCGAACTCGTCGTCAGGGTGCTGTTCATGATGGTCAGTGTGCCGGCGTTGTAGACGCCGCCGCCACTGCCGCCGCCGGCGTTACCCCGGATGATCGTCAGGCTCTTCAGACTGGCATTGACGCCGCCGATGACGTAGAACACGCGCGTGGCGTTTTGGCCGTCCAGCGTCACCGCCGTCGTCAGGGCCGAGCCGTCAATCGTCACGTTCCGATTGAGGCTCAATTGCGAGGCCAGCGCGATGGTTCCGCCGGACAAACTCGCATCGAAGATGATCGTGCCATCGGCGCAGGTGTCGGCAATCGTCTGGCGCAGCGAACCCGCGCCGCTGTCGCCGGTGTTGGCCACGATCGTATTCAGGCCGCACAGCGTGGTAACGCTGACCGCATAAGTTTTGGTGGACCCATCGGCGGCGGTGACGGTATAGACTACCGGATTGGTAAAGTTCTGCGCCGCGCCGCTGGCCGGGTTGACCGATGCGCCGGTATGCGTGATCGTCGGGACGAGCGCCGTGACGTTCGTGCCGTAGGCCACCACCACCGCAATCGTGCCCGCGCCTTCATTGATCGTGGAGTCGCCCACTTGACCCGGAATCGTAAAGGCCGTGATCGCTTTCGCCGGGTTGAGCGCCACCGTGACGGTGACGGCATAGACTTTGGTCGAGCCATCGTCGGCGGTCACGGTATACCCGATCGGATTGGTGAAGTTCTGCGGCACGCCGCTGGCCGGATTGATCGAGGCCCCCGTGTGCGTGATCGTCGGCACGAGGGCCGTCACATCGGTGCCGTAGGGCATCATGATCGCGATCGTGCCCGCACCGTCGTCGATGGTGGAGTGACCCACTTGCCCCGGAATCGTAAAGGCCGTGATCGATTTAGCGGAATTGAGCGCCACCGTGACGGTGACGAGATACGCTTTGGTGGTGCCATCGGCGGCGGTCACAGTATACCCGATCGGATTGGTGAAGTTCTGCGGCACGCCGCTGGCCGGGCTGATGGACGATCCAGTGTGTGTGATCGTCGGCACGAGCGCGGTGACATTCGTGCCGTAGGGCACCGTCACGGCGATGTTGGTTCCCACAATGATACCTGTGGCGGCCGGGCTGGCGAAGTTGAAAGCCGTGATGTCTTTCGTGGCGACCTCAAACGCGCCGATGTCGCAGTGCGCACCCTGCGGTCGTGTCATACCGCGCTGATCCAGACCACTGACCGGAGCCGCGACACAGGTGTTGTCATCACCGGCATCAAAGGCGGGCGAACCGGGCAGCAGCGCAAAGCTCTGCGTGCGACCGCCGTTGCTGGCGAGCGGGCCGAGTTGAGGATCGCCAGTAAGCGCGGCCGAGCAACCGCCGCCTTCCACCAGATTATTGAGGTTGGTGCCGATCGTGCCGCTGTTATTGACACACTCCCCGCCGGTGATCGAGTTGGCAATGATCGTGTTGGCGAAGTTCAGCGTTGCGCCGAACTGGTTGAAGATGCCGCCGCCCAGCCACTCGGCGCGGCCACCGGACAAGGTGGTGTTCATGAGCGTTGCCACGCCGCCCGACTCGTTGAAGAGACCACCGCCATCACCACCCCAGCCAGCATTGTTGCCGCTAAAAGTGCTGTTGGCCACGGTCAGATTGGCGTTGTTATAGATGGCGCCGCCGAGCCAACCGCTGTTCCCCGTGAACGTGCTGTTTCTCACCGTCAGTGTGCCGCCATTGTTGATACCGCCGCCATTGCCGCCGCCGGTGTTGCCATTGGCAATGGTCAGGTTGTTCAGAACGGCGGTGACACCGTTATTCACAGCGAACACGCGCACTGCATTCTGGCCGTCGACGGTCACGGTGCGGCCGGCGGCATCGATCGTCATATTCTTGTTCAGTGTCAATGTGCTGCCCAGCAGGGTGTTGTAATCGCCGCCGAAGGTGATCGTGCTGCCGGGGCAGGCTTCCATGATGGCCCGGCGCAGTGAGCCGGCGCCGGTGTCATTGGCGTTAGCCACGCTGACGCCCGCGAGACAGGCTTGCATGGTGACGGTGACGGCATAGGCTTTGGTGGTGCCATCCGCCGCCGTGACGGTATAGATCACGGGATTGGTGAAGTTCTGTGCCGCGCCGCTGGCCGGATTAATCGAGGCTCCGGTATGCGTGATCGTTGGAATCAGCGCCGTGACATCCGTGCCATACAGGACTGTCACGGCGATGGTGCCCGCGCCTTCGTTGATGGTCGAGCCGCCTACCTGATCGGGAATGGTGAAAGCTGTGATCGCCTTCGCCGGGTTCAGGGCAACAATGACCGTGACGGTATAAGCGTGGGTGGAACCATCGGCGGCGGTGACGGTATAGATCACCGGATTGGTAAAGTTCTGCGCGACGCCGCTGGCCGGGCTGACCGATGATCCATTGTGCGTGATCGTCGGGACCAATGCCGTGACGTTCGTGCCATAGGGTACCGTAAGCGTGATGTTGGAACCGACGATCACACCCGTCGTTGCCGAACTGGCGAAGTTGAACGCCGTGATTTCTTTCGGGGCGTACTCATACGCGCCGATGTCACAGTGCGTGCCCCGCGAACGCGTCTGCCCGCGTTGATCCAGGCCGCTGATCGGAACCGCCGCGCAGGTGGCATCGTTGCCGTTATCAATCGCGGGTGAACCGGGCAGCAGCGCAAAGGTCTGCGTGCGACCACCATTGTTGGCGAGCGGGCCGAGCTGCGGATCGGCGATGATCGATGCAATACAGGTTCCATCCTCGATCAGGTTATTAAGACTGCTCGGAACGACCGACGTCCAGCATTCGGAGCCGCCAGCGCCGATGGTGGAATTGGCGAGAATCGAGTTGGCGTAATTCAGTGTGCCTAGATTGAAGATGCTGCCGCCCGCCCAGGTCCCGGTGTTTCCAGAGAAGGTGCTGTTCAACAGCGTGACTGTGCCGGTGCCTTCGTTATAAAGCCCGCCGCCATCGACGGCGCTGTTGTTGGCGAAAGTGCTGTTCACGATCGTCAGGATCGCATTGTTATAGAGGCCGCCGCCAGCATAGCTGTGGTTGCCCGTGAACGTACTGTTCTTCACGGTCAGTGTGCCGCCATTGCTGATGCCGCCACTGGTGACGCCGTCATTACCATTCGCGATGGTCAGGTTGGTCAGCGCGGCGGTGACGCCCGCGTTGACGCTGAAGACGCGCACCGAGTTTTGCCCGTTGACGGTCACGGTGCGGCCCGCGGCATCGATCGTCATATTCTTGTTCAGCGTCAACGTGCTGCCCAGCGGAATGCTGTAGTCACCGCCAAACGTGATCGTCCCGCCCGCGCACAGATCGGTGATGGCCTGTCGCAGCGAGCCGACGCCGCTGTTGTTGGCATTTGCCACGGTGATGGCTGATCCGCACTGCATCGTGACGGTGACGGTATAGTCTTTGGTGGTGCCATCGGCCGCGGTGACGGTGTAGATCGTCGGATTGGTAAAGTCATGCGCGACGCCGCTGGCCGGACTGACCGATGCGCCGGTATGGACGATCGTGGGCACCAGCGCCGTGAGCGAACCGTAGGGCACCGTCAGCGCGATCGTGCCCGCCGCCTCATTGATCGTCGTGCCCCCGATCTGCCCCGGAATCGTGAAGGCCGTGATCGATTTCGCCGGATTCAGCGCGACCGTGACGTTGACGGTGTACGTTTTGGTGGAACCATCCACGGCGGTCACGGTATAGATAATCGGATTGGTGAAGTTCTGCGCGACGCCGCTGGCCGGAGTCATGGAAGCGCCGGTATGCGTGATCGTCGGAACCAGCGCGGTGATATTCGTGCCATACGGAACTGTGACAGCGATCGTGTTGGCGCCGATCACGCCCGTCGCCGCCGGGCTGGCGAAGGTGAACGACGCGATGTCTTTTTGAGTGATGTCGCCTACCTCAACCGCACCGAGGTCACACTGCCCGCCTTGCGGTTGCGGGCGCGGCATACCTCGCTGATCGCGGCCATTCACCGGCGACGCGGCGCAGACCGTATTGCTGCCCGCATCGATGGCGGGTGAACCCGTGCCCGGCACCATCGTTTCGGTGGGGCCGCCGTTGCTGCCCAATCCGCCCAACGCTGGATCAGCGGTCAGGGCTGCGCCGCAATTGGCATCGCCCTCAATCAGGTTGCTAACGGAGGTAACTGAGCCACCAGCATAGCAATTGAAACCGCCATTAGAGTTGGCCAGAATGCTGTTGGCGAGGCTCAGCGCACCGCTGGATTGTTGGAAAATGTCACTGCCAAAGAAGCCCATCGTGCCGTTGTCTGAAAAGGTGCTGTTCGTCACATTCAAAGTACCGTAACTGGCAATGCCGCCGCCAGCAGCGTCGGCCCTGTTCCCTCGGAACGTGCTGTTGATCACCGTCAGATTGGGGGTGACCCACTCGTTGTAAATACCGGCCCCCTCGCTACTCACATTGTTGTTGTAAATCGTGCTGCTCGTGACCGTGGCCGTGCCAGCGTTGAGGAGGCCGCCACCGGAAGCGGCCTGGTTCGACTGTAAGGTGCTGTTCGTTATAGTCAGGGTGCCGGCATTGTAAACGCCGCCGCCTCGATTGGTCGCTATGCTCCCCCATATCCAGCTGTTCAAGATCGTCAGGTTGCCCTGGTTGAAGATGCCGCCGCCATCGACATCGGGACTGGCAGTACGCCCGGCGTAGATCATCAGCCGGTTCAAAGTAACGTTCGTCCCGTTGGTGTAGAGCACGCGGTGGGCACTGCTCCCAGAAAGCCCCACCCACGAGGACAGCGCCGAGGCATCAAGCGTGACAGATTTGGCGATCACCAACTGTGTGTTCAACCCGATGTTGATCCCGGACAGGCTCGCGTCGAAGTTAATCGTGCCGCCGGGACAGGTATCCGCAATTGCCTGTCGCAGCGACCCCGCGCCGCTGTCGTTGGCATTGACCACGGTGATCGCGGAATTACAGACAATGACCGTAACGGTATAAGTCTTGGTCGAGGTATCGTCGGCGGTCACGGTATACCCGATCGGGTTGGTGAAGTTCTGCGCGACGCCGCTGCTCGGGCTGATCGACACGCCCGTATGCGCGATCGTCGGCACGAGCGCCGTGACATTGGTGCCGAGCGGCACCAGGACAGTGATGTTCGTGCCGTTGATCGTGCCCACCACACCCAGACTGTTGAAGCGGAAATCGGTAATATCTTTGGTCGAAGGCAGGACCGTCTCAACCGCGCCGATGTCGCAGTGCGCGCCAGTAGGCCGCGTGTAGCCGCGCTGATCGAGTCCGTTGACCGGCGACGCGGCGCAGACCGCGTCATCGCCGGCGTTGATAGCGGGCGAACGCGGGCTGAGCGACGGCGCCATCGTCCAGGTGGAGCCGCCGTTATTGGCGAGCGCGCCCAGGTAAGGATTGCCCGTTCTGAAATTGACGCCGCCCGTAGCGCAGGTGCCGTCTTGCACCAGATTGTTGACGTTCGTGGCGATCGCGCCCGTACCCGACAGTTCACAATCGCCGGTGCGGGTCGCGTTGCCCATAATCGTGTTGGAAAATCTCAGGGTGCCGCTGTGATTGCGGAGGTTGTTACTGGTA
>JAUQXD010000014.1 GCA_030834835.1 Thermoflexales bacterium
GTCCGCTCCCCCTCTCCCGAAATCGTTTTTCTGATTTCAGGAGAGGGGGAGCGGGGGGTGAGGCTGAGCAGTTAAATCAACCACTCGATGTGCCTTTCGGTGCATGACAACCGCCCCGGTTGACGACTACACTGTAGCCCAACAAACCCATTCAAGTCACCGGAGGAAGACATGAACATCGAATCGCACTTCTTAAACTGGCACGGGCGCAAACTCGTGCTCGCGCTCGTCGCCTTGATCGCCGCGCTGTCGATCACCTCGTTGGCCGCCGCCGAAGGCGACGCGCCCGGCGCACAGCACTTTGTCTATCTGCCAGTAGTCAGTCGATCGGCGACGACACAAGTCGCCAACGGCAACTTTGAAAGCGGCGTCACCGGCTGGACGATCTACTCGGCCAAGAGCCGCAACGTGATCCGCACCAGCTTCTCGCCCAACACTGTGACCCCGCTCAGCGGCGCGTGGGGCGCGTGGTTGGGCGGCATGTACAGCGAGATCACCCACCTCGAACAATCGATCAAGATTTACGCAGGCACAGCCTATCTGACCTACTGGCACTATATCACTTCCAGCGACTACTGCGGCTACGACTTCGCGCGCGTCACCGTCAATGGCACGCAGGTCGAGCAGTACGATCTGTGCACGACGGCCAACACCAACGGCTGGCGCAAGCACGTCGTCAATCTCTCGGCCTACGCGGGTCAGACCGTAACGGTGCGCATCCGCGCCACCACTGACAACAGCCTGAACAGCAACCTGTTTCTGGACGAGGTATCGTTTCAGGCGACGGGCGCCGTGCAGCTGGCGCCGGACGGCATGAACGATCTGATGTTCGACGAAGCGACCCTGCCCGAGTGGGAGGACATGCTCAAAGGGCCGCAGACGAAGTAGATCACCACCGGACTTTCGCCCCTGCGCGAGATGCGCAGGGGCCGCTGCTTTGCCATCCACACCACAATCAACCGCCCGATGTGTCTTTCGATACATGACGCAACCGCCGGCTGACATCTACGCTGTGGCGCAGTAGACCCGCTCAAGTCGCAGGAGGAAGACATGGACACTGAACCGCATTTCTTGAACCGGCACGGGCGCTGCCTGTTGCTCGTGCCACCCGCTTCGCCTATTGGCTGTTTATGCCGGTGATCATGCAATGAAACCTGACCCCTCGCTTGAATCGTTCTTCGACTCTGCTCGGATGCGATACAGGCGAAGGGCGAGATCATGCAAAGGAGAACCTATCACTATGCAGATGATCATCATCGTCATTACAACTCTGATCGGATTGTTGCTGACAACATGCAGTGCGCCCACCGCGCCGATGGCACACACGCCATCGGCCACGGTCGTACCAGGACCAACTTCGACCAGCGAGCCGCTCCCCGCTGATGCGTTGGCGATCTATCACAAACGCGGCTGCATTCAGGGTCTCAATGAGTCGTTGATCATTCGCGCCGGCGGCACGCTGGACTTCACCGACACGCACGGAGCAACTCAACAGGCGCATGTCGAAGCCGATCAGTTGACAACACTGCAAGGCTTGCTGGCGCGGCCGGAGTTTGCCCGGCTGCAATCGCTGTATCAGTCGATGGGCGCCGATCTGTGTGTGTACACCATTACCGTACAGCGTGAGGGGCGATCGTTCTCTGTCACGACGATGGACGGCGCGGAACCGCCGGAGCTGCTGAGGGAGGTCTTGAAGGAAGTTCAGCGGCTGTGTACGCTGACAGACGGCCAGGGTGGCCCGCAATGACCCGTATATGAACCCCGGCGGGTTTCAAGGCCCGATCGATTGTGTGGATGTCATCAGACAATCGTTTGAATTCGGCGCGCTGCTTGGGCCATTCATCTTCGTACTCCGTGCGGCAGCGGCCCAAGAGTAGATCGAGCTGTGCGTTCAACGCAGCCCGTTGGCATCTGAGTTCGAATGCAGCATCTGGCAATGCGCACATGAAGCCCCCGTTCACGAACTCGAATCCGGAACCAGGGCCGCATCGCGTGGCTGAAAAGATTCGAGCGGACCCTGTGCGCGATCGGTCACTGCCGGCCTGACCGGCGCTGGCCCGGTCAGTAGGATCCCAGAGGGCAAAGGCAGACCGGGAAATTGTTCACACCGCCGCACGTACACATCCAATTGAGACAGGCCGACCGTATCCGTACTGGATGCGGATTTGATCCATGCAAACAGGGCGGTTATCTTTCCCAACATCGCAGTCCCTGCGCGCTCACTGCACGACAATTGGTTCGGGAATCGGCAACAACTTCGTGGCGGCGCTGGAGTGCGAGCAGAAACGGAACAGGCTATACATCCAGCACTCGCACTCCCACCGGTGCTTGTCCCATGAGTAGATCAGCACGCGCGCGTGAGCTGCGCCCTTGAAAATCGCACACTCCGGGCTAATCTTCTCGAAATAGGCGCGCGCCTGTTTTGTGTATTGACGGCGTTTAGTGATGACTTCATTCTTACCAGAGTACATGGCATCCTCCTTTATTCTTCACGCTGAAGGTAAGAACTCTATCTCAGTCCAGCCAGCGGCCGGGTGAAGAGAACGAGATAACCGTTACCTGCGCGGGATCGGGAGCGCAGATGTTCGCACGGAACCACGCGTCGAAAGCGGCATGGGCGAGAGAATGAATCCATCTGTCGTGTAACCGGGTTATTAGTGAAATAGTCAGCTTAATCATGGGTGCCCTCCTTGCCGAAATTTACCTTATCTTAGCGCGATCAGGCCGCCATAGCCTGGCACTTACCTCTCAACCGGCAACGCCTATCTCACAACAATCTCACAGGAAAACAACAGGACCTTCTGCCGTGCAAGACGCGGCAGAAGGTCCATCTAACTAGCAGGCGGAAACGTGCGACGCCGGTCAGTGCTTTAAATCGTCGCCCCACTTCAGCAACCGCAGGCCTTCCAGGCGGATCACCTCCGGGTAGATCGAGCGGTACACGTTGCAGTTCGGCGATTTCACGTCACTGCGTCCGGTCATTTTGAACGTCAACAGCGAGCAGCCGCCCGCGCACCAGTACCGCCACTCACAATCGCGGCAGCCCTCTTTGCTATCGACTGGAACGTTCTGGAAACCGTCGTGCACGTCACGCACGGCTTGCAGCGGATCTTCGGCGAACACATCCGCGATCGTCTTTTCAATTTCCATCTGGCAGCGCGCCAGACCGCCGTGCTGGTCGATCACCAGATAGCTATGCCCTGCGCCGCAAGCCCGATCATGCGGCGTCGTGAAGGCCGCCCGATCGACCAACGCCGCGATCAGGCTGCGGCGCGGCAGGTGTTCCTCGATCACGGCCAGCGCCCGGCGCAGACCGGCGACAAGCTGCGCTTCGCCCGCGCGCAAATCGCCGAAGGCGACGGCGCATTCGGTCTCACGGAAGAAGTTGAGATTGAACAGCAGATCGCGATCGAGCGCGAAGGCCACGGCCTCCGCGACAGTATCGGCGGTGCGCGTGGTTACCGTGATCGACAGGTGCGGCGCCAGACCATGCGCCACGGCTCGATCGATCGAGTGCGACACTGCGCGAAACGAGCCGGCGCCGTTTTCAAACACGCGCTGCGCGTCGTGCGCCGCGCCAATCCCATCGAGCGAAATCATCAGCCGAATCTTCTCGGCGCGCATGAAATCGATCATCGCCGCCGTCAGGCCGACGCCATTGCTCAACACAACTTCATGCAGGGTCAAATTATGCTGAGCCGCCAGAGTCGTGGCGTAAGCGTGCAACGTCATCACCAGCGGGAAATTGAGCGTCGCTTCGCCGCCCGCGTATTTGAGTTTGATCGCCGTAAACTGATGCTTGATCGCCGAGCGAACGACCGCGTCGATCGCGGCGCGGCCGACCGTTTCATTCATGGCCGAGTTGGTTTTGGCGAGATAACAATACGCACAACGCAGATTGCAGGCATTGGTCACATGCAGCCAGGCCGTCAGCAGGCGCGACTCGGTCCGGCAGGCCGGGGTCACAATCGACGGCGAACGCAACAGGCCCAGCGCCGCGAACTGTTGTGTGGCCCGCACCATGCCGGCCTGGTCCAACGCCGGATTCAGCGACAGCACTTCGGCTGACGTGCGCGGACTCTGAAACAGATCAAGCACCTGCCGGGCCGATTGATTGAACACGGCCACGCCCGCCGGGCCGAGCGGGTTGAACGCCAGATCGTAACCCTCTTTCAACGGCGCGCGATACATACCGGCTGTCTGCTGCCAGCGAAGCGCTGGATCAAAGGCGACCCGATCGGACCAGCGGGCTGAATCGCCATCGGGGCAGGCGCAGTCGGTTTCTAGCGATTCGCTTAACGACGGGATATTCAGCGCGCTCCCCTCATCCGCACAGGCACAGTCTTGTTCAGCCGACGGGCCGTTATCGCCCCACAGGATAATCGGCTTTGCGTAAGTGTCTGTCATCGTTCATTCACCTCCAACGCCGGTCAAGAATGCGCGCTTCTCGGCAGGTCGATCGAAGTTGCCGCCCAGCGTCATCGCGATGCAATCGTCCGGCGCACGCCCGATGGCTTTGAACCCGTAACGCGTAAATAACCGGCGTGCGACGGCATTGTCACGATGAACAGTGAGCACGACTTCTACCCGGCCAATCTGATCATTCACGGTCGCATCCAGCAGCGCCGCGCCCCAGCCCTGAAACCGATATTCTTTCAACAGGCCAATGCCCAGTTCGGCCCGCACTGGCTCTGCCCCGCCATCGACAGGAAACAGGCGGCACCAACCCACAACCCGATCGGCCGCCTGCGCAACGAACAGACGATGACTTTCACAGTCTGGGTGCGACAGCGCGTGTTCCCAGGCAGGGGTTGGCTTAAAGCGGGTCGTCGCCATCCAGCCGCCTTCCCGGCAGACGTTGTCGATCGCGTCGCCGAGCGAGGCGCAATCGGGCACGCTGAACGGGCGGATAATGAGATTCATCGTCGTCCGGCCAGGGCCGCCCGACTCGCGCGCTGTGGGCGTCGCCGCTCCAAGACTTTCTGCATGGCGATGGGCGGCTTAAGCTGATAAGCGGTGGCCGTTTCCGCAATCGCTGCCTGCAGGCGATCGAGTTCCTCTGAATGCAGGCTCTTGAGATGTTGCTGAATTTCTTCTACAGCGCGCTTTCGATCGCGGAAACTGGCACTGAACAAATCGTCATAGGCCAGGGCCAGCGTATAACGTTGCCCGGCCTGCTGCAATCTGCCCGGATCTCGATCTTTCAGAAA
>JAUQXD010000015.1 GCA_030834835.1 Thermoflexales bacterium
CCTAAGATCACGATACTGGGCTTGCGCTGATTTTCATTGGCGATGACCAGTTCCGACACAATCGTAAAGACCTGTTCGGACCAGCCCAGGATCACGGTATGGTTGTTTTCCAGCACTTTGGAACGGCCTTTGCGCAGGTTCTCGACTTTATCTTCCACGCTGCTGGTCAGCACACCGATCAACGTGCTGATGACGAAGATGCCACCCAGCGTGACGGCCAACATGGTCAGACGGAAGCCCCAGCCGGTATCGCCGCCCATGGTGCCGGCGTCGAAGGTGCGCATCAGGCTGAGCCAGAACGCTTCGATGAAGCCGACCGGTTCGCCCTCATTCACCGGGATTTGCAACAGTGACACGATGGCCGCCATCACGCCGATGATGATCACGGACCCGACGGCCAGCCAGCCGATCAGCGCGATCGGTCCTTTGGCCATCGAGTTATCAAACGCATACCGGAGTCGATCTCGCAATGCAGGTTGATTCATGTATAGTCTCCTGGATACAAACCCGCCGATCGAGTGGGATCGGCGGGCAAAAGTCGGGCTAAATCAGCGGCGTCCCTGATCATATCAGGTTTGAAGTTAAAGGCCAAATTGGGTTTACAACTTCAGCGCGTATACCAGCAGATCGATCGAATGTCCCACGCTGGGTTGGTAGAGGCTCGTGGGCGTGCGCTGCAACAACTGAAAGCCCAGCTGCTCATACCACGGCACGGCAATGGTGTTCTCGCTGCTCGTTTCGAGATGAACGCCGGAGATGCCCTCACGCCGCAGTTGATCGAGATACGCCGACATCAATGCCGTGCCCAGGCCGCCCCCGCGCAGGCCCGCGCGCGTGTTGATGTGCAGATGCGCGGGATACGGCGACAGATCGAGATACGGCACGCGCAGGTGCGCGTAACGCCAGATGTAGGCCAGCGTTTTGCGCGTGAACAGACCGCGATAGCGCAGTGTGATCGCGCGCCACGCGATGCGGCGCGTGTAGGGCGCAAACCACCGATAGTACGCGCGCGTATCGGGGCAGCCCATCAGATACGCTATCACGCCCTCGCGATCATCATCCGCGATCCATAGATGATCGCCCACCACATCGGTGTAGTACGCGGCAAACGTATCCAGGAACAGTTCACGCGCATCGAACAAACGCTCGATGGGATCGCCAAAGTGCGCCGTGTCGCCGCACAATTGAAAGACGGCGGCGCGATCAGCGGGTTGGTAAAGGCGAATGTGCCACATGGGAAGTGATGAGTAACGAGTGAAAACGAGTTGTAGCGCAAGTTGGCAACTTGCGTCACCTATTTAAGTCCGCGTCACTTTTTACTGTCGCACAACCACCGGCAGGTAAGTGCGCCAATCCACTTTGACCTCGTCACTCACGGCGATAAAGATACTCGGGCTGATCTGGGACGTTGCCGTCAGCACGATCGAGTCGATGGCACCCGACGTCGCGGCGGGTATGCTTACACTGACGCGCAGCGTGGCCGTCAGGCCCGCCTCCAGGAATACAGACAGCGTCTCAGTGGGCTGGTCGCCATCCAGCAGCGCGACCGGCCAATGCTGCACCGACGCGGCCTCAATGGTAAACGTGCCCGACAGACTGCCCGGATTGGTGAGCGTGTGAGTGTAGATCGCCGTGCTCAGCGGATAAGCTACCTGGCGATTGCCATCGGACAGATCCACGTCAATTTCCGGTGGAGTCGTAACGCGGCTCACCAGCAGCGTCAGGGCGCTCTGTAACTCCGTCAGGGTGAAGTTGCAATGCCCGTAGCGTGCGCCCGGCGGAGATTCATCGTAACGGGGCAGCCGGCCGCGCGCCACAACCCTGTCGCGATAGAGCGGCTCGTGCCAGTAAGGCACAATCGGATCGAGTGTCGTATGCAGGGTAACCAGCGGCGCGCGCAACTGCCCGCTGGTTTGATAGCGCGTTTGAATCGAATGAAGCGCGATCGGATTAATACTGTAGCGCGCCACCCCGGCATTCAAGGCCGTATCGTCGAGCGATCCGCTATACACGCGCGTCAAGTTGTCAAACGGCTGGCCGCCCAGCTTGAGGGTGGCGTCATTCGTGGCGAAGATATTGTAATCCAGCACGCCTTTGACGGTCGTGATGGCCGTGGCCGAATCGATAAGGCCGGCATCGGGCATCGTCACGCTCAGCAGTTGGGTCAGGCTAAGCGCGCTGGCCGAGTCCATCAACACCGGCAGCACAGCCGTCGAGTAATACGATGAATCCCAGGTGTCGATGAGCGATTGCGGGATCGTGATCGCGCTGCCCGGAATCAGGCCGGGAAAATAGTAATCGAAGACGACGCGAAAGTCGCCCAGGTAATTGACGTGTCGGGCAAAGTCGCCAATTGGCCCGCAGGTCGCCAGGCCGCCGTCAAAGACATCCGGGCGTTGTTCGATCGCCAGCGCCGTGATCAGCCCGCCTTCCGACGCGCCGACCAGGTAAACATTCCGCAGTGTGGGATGGGCCTGCCTGAAGATTGTGACCAGGTCGGTGACATCCGCAATGCCTTCGGGCACGGCCAGGCCATTCGTGCTGTAACTGGTCGTCGCAAAGGCATAACCCAGCAGATTGACCACGTCCGGGATAGAAGTGCCATCCGCCAGTTTGAGCTGCTCTTCAGGAATGCGCAGGGTCGAGGTGGGTGCCATGTAGCCATGTGCGAAGATCAACAAGTCCTGATTCCAGGTGATAAAGCCGGGCGGCATGCAGATTTGATAGAGCGCGCCGCTGGCCTGTGTCCCGCCCGAGCACCCGGCGGGGTAGGGCCAGGTGGGCGCGGGCGGCACGTCGGGCAGATCGATCGGCCCACGGGCATACACCGGCCCCGCCATCGCCGCCAACATCAGCAGACCCGACAGGACACACACTCCGATCAGCCATACGAATCGGATCAAGACCGTTTGCGTTGAAGGTCGCATTGTATCCTCCTGGTATCAAGACGAGACTTCGACCGGCTGCGAGACCTTAGCTGTAAAGCGCGTTACGGGTGTACACGCTGTTGCGTCAGGGTTTGATTACGCTGGATCAGATAAGCGGCCTGATTGCGATACTGATGCGAAGCGAGCCGCAGCGCAAGCCGGGCGACATCGGCCGCCGCCGTGGGTTTGGCCGCGTGCTGCGCGGCATCGATCATCATGCGCTGCCGGGTCGGATTGGACAAGATGCGCCGCGCTTCGTCCACGGCCCGATCGGCTGACGGCGCGATCACGGCCGCTCCGGTTGACGCAAAGTAAGCCGCGTTCAGCGCTTCATGGCCGGTCAGGGCCAGCGGCACAATCGTGGACACGCCCGCCGCCAACAGTTCAGACGCGGCTAGTCCGCCCGCTTTGCTCAGCGCCACGTCCGCCGCCGCCAGCCAGTCGGGCATATTATCCACCAGGCCGCGCACGATCCACTCGGAATTCATCGACCGCAAGCGCCGCCGCAGCGCGCGATTCTGCCCCGTGATAAACACGATTTGCGCGTCGAGCGGGTGATCAATCAAGGCCCACGCCAGTTGATCGAGGCGGCCAACGCCTAACCCGCCACCCATGATCACCACCACCGCCCGATCGCGATCCAGCTGCACCCGATCGCGCGCTTCCGCCCGATCGGGCCGTTGAGCAAACGCCGGATCGATCGGGATGCCAGTGGCCGCCACGCTCGCTCGATCGATCCCGTCGTGCGCCAATCGATCGATCGCCTCGTCGGCCGGCACGCAATACAGATCGGTGCCGCCATGCTGCCACATGTAGTGCGGCTCGAAATCGGTGACGACGGTGATCAAGGGCGCAGCCAGATCGCCGGTGCGCCGCCAACCCG
>JAUQXD010000187.1 GCA_030834835.1 Thermoflexales bacterium
GCTGGGCGCGATGCTGCACACGCTGATAAGTGAACCGCTATCGCCTGACGCCGAAAGCGCGATTGCAGCCGAGGTCAATCAGCGCCTCAATACGGACTTCCGACCGGACGAACTGCTGCGACCAAATGCGGAGTTGAAACTCCGCATCGCCGATGCGATCCGCAAGTATGCCGCCGCCGCGATTCGTACGCGTGGCCTGAAGGTGTCACCCGTTGAGGAAGGCGATCTGGCCGATCGCCTGGTCGCACAGATGTTGGGCCTCGGCTTCCTGGAGCGCATTCTCGCCGGCGGCAACGTCGCCGAAATCGCGGGTAATCCCGACGGCTCATGGTGGATCATGCGGCGCGGCGACAGCGCCTTCGCGCCCATTGCTGCACGGCCGTCGGTGGTTGAAGTGCGGGGCGTGCTCGACAAGATCCTCGGCCCGCTGGGTCGGCGCGTGACCGAAGCCGAGCCGATTGTGGTGGGCAAGCTGCCGCCCTCGCCGGAGATTCCGGCCGGCGCGCGCCTCAACATCGTCGCGCCGCCGATCGCCAACGGGCCGTATCCCGCCGTGAACATCCGCTTCTATGAAGATCGCCCGGTGAAGCGCGATCTGATCGTCGAGAAGTGGCAGATGCTGGGCAGTGACGTGTGGAACTTTCTCACGCAGGCGATTCAACAGCAGGCGCGCATTTTGATCGCAGGCAGCACCGGCTCGGGCAAGACCACGCTCTTGTCGGCGCTGGCGGGCACCATTCCCGCCGATCAACGGGTGCTGCTGTGCGAAGACCCGTCGGAGATCTTCGTCGATCATCCGCATGTGGTGCGGTTGGAAGGCCGACCTGCAACCGCCGAGGGGAAGTATGAGGTGGCGATGGGCGGCCTCGTCACGACGGCGATGCGCATGACGCCGAAGTGGTTGGTCGTTGGCGAGATCCGATTGGGCGCGGCAGCCCTGTGGTTGTTCCGCGCGCAGATGTCGGATCATCCGGGACTGTCGACGATCCACAGCGACAGCCCCGCTTCGGCCATTGGCACGATCTGCCTGCTGGCGCAGATGACCGAAGAGCACGTGCCATTTCCAGCAACCAAGTATCTGCTGACCCGGGCCATCGATCTGATCGTGCAGATCGGCTACGACCCCCACAACCGGTGGCGCGTGAAACAGATCGTGCAGGTCGAGCCAGAACTCGCGCGTGGTGAAGTATCGCTCACGCCGCTGTGGGAACTGGATGACAGCGGCGAGGCCTTGCGCTGGATGCAGGTCGGCGAGATGACGCGGCGGCGACATTAAGGATCATGGCTGACTGGCTATCCATCATCCGCGCCATTGCACTCACGATCAGTTCGTTGCTGATCACGTCTCTCACATGGCGCATTTTTCGGGGACACATTTTGAACTCAAATTATTCCGAGCAAGACGATGACTGATCTTCCAATCCCGATTCCTATTCCTTTAGCGGCGGGTGTGGCAGCGGCCTATGTCGGTTGGTTGTTGTGGGTGTTGTTTGTGCGCCAGCGCGTGCTGGCCGGCCGCGATGCCGCCATCACCGAAAGCATGGTGCGTCCCGCCAGGACCGATCTGCCGCAAGTGGACCAGGCCGATCGCTTGTCGGCAGCGGGCGTGGCGTGGTCACTGACTACGTTTACCTTGATCCGAGTGGCGACTACGGTGAGCGGCCTCGTGTTGGCCCTGGCTTTTCGCTTGCCGCCGCTCATCTTGATGGCCGGTGCTGCCGCTGGCTATTTCGCGCCCAGCCTGTGGTTGGAGCAGCGCCGCAAGTCGCGTGAACTCTCGATCGACGACGATCTGCCTGCCGCCTTATCCGGTCTAGCCGCCACACTCGCGATGTCGCAGAACTTAAGCGAGGCCCTGGAAGCGGCCGCCGATGCCGTTTCACCCGTCGGTGATACGCAGCCACGATTGCTTGCACTTGAATTGCGCCGCACTGCGGCGACGGCCTCCTCCAACAGCAATGTCGATGCGGCCTTGATGGATCTGCAAAAGCGCTCGCCCTCGCCGACGCTGGCGATGACGGCCTTCAATCTGCGTGTCTATGCGGCGGCCGGCGGCGGGCAGTTTGCGCGCCAGATCGTCGAGACTGCGGCGCGCGTGCGCAACATGCTGGAAGGTCGCAAGCGGGCGCGGGCCTATGCCGGCAGCGCGCGAGCGGTGGTGCTGTTGATACTGGGTCTGACAGTGAGCCTCGGTGTGCTGGGCTTTCAAGACCCGTCGTTCGCCGCCTACTATCGCTCGGGACTGGGCTCCATCATTCTGATCGCGGTCGCGGTCGCCATGGCCCTGGCCTACTGGGTGATGAACAGCATGATTGAAGACGTGGGATGAATGATCAATGACCAATGCGCCGCTCTGCAATGGAAGATCTCAGTTAGTCCGAGACGGCCAGCAACCAGCGACCCATAACTAACAACCGACATGGAACCTCGACTTCTATCAACCCTGATCTGCGAAGACATCCTGTTCAACGCCGACAACGCGCTGTCGCTGTATCGCGCCGTGTTCAAGCGCCAGACCAGCAGCGTCTTTCCCGCACAGATGAAATGTCTGTATGCCGTCACGATCTGGCTCGGCGATGGCCGCGTCGATCAGCGCGTGCTGATCCTGTCGCCCGACAAAAGCGAAGCGTTATATGACTGCTTCGGTCAGATCCAACTCGCCGGCACGCAGCAGGTTGCGTTTGCTAATCGTTTTCAGTGGCTGGTGTGGCCCGCGCCCGGCGTGTACTGGCTGCGGGTGCTGAACGGCCAACAACTGATCGGTGACGATGTGCCGATCGTGATTGAGGCTGAACCAGCCACGCAAGGATCGCCCGTATGAACATCACTTCACTACCGCTGATTGCGGCTACCGTCTGCACGCTTTTGATGGGCGCGGTGCTCTATCACCTGTTCCCACTCGATCTCGACACCGGACGTGATGCGCGGCAAACGCGCCGCCTGCTGCAGCGCGATAACTCGGCGCAGCGTCAGGGCTTGCCCTTCTGGCGGGCGCTGCTCGTGCCGCTGTATCCTTTGATGCAGCGCGTGCCCGGCGCAAATCTCGGCGCAACCGAGCAGCAGTTGTTCTGGGTGCAGTTGGACGGCCGCTGGACGAGTTGGACCGCTGAAGAGATCTGGGCCGTGCGGATCGCGGGCGCGGCGCTCGGCATCTTTATCGGCTTGCTGCAACCAGCGGGGATCACGCGCCTGCTGCCTGCCGTGATCCTGTTTCTGCTGCCGGGGCAAATGTTGAGCACAGCCCATGAGAAAGTCTCGCGGCGCGTGCGGCGGGAACTGCCGGAGTTCGCGCAGTCGATCGCGCTGCAATCTTCGCTGGGCAAGAGCGTCGACGCGGCGCTAACCGAGATGTTGAAGGCCGACACCGTGCTGTCGCGCTTCTTTGGCTATGCCCTGGCCACGCAGCCGTCCGGTGCAGCGGCGGTACCGCTGCTCAACACCCGGCCGGGCAACTCGACACCGGGCTGGCTCTTGCAGCAGGCGCAAGCGGCGGGCCTGAAAGAAGTGATCGGGCTGGTGGCGCGTCTGGAGAAGGCAGCGCGGCGCGGGGTAGAAGTGGATGTGCTGCTCGGCGACATCGCCGAACTGGCCGCCTCCGACTACAACGCCGAGGTCGCCACGCGGGCTCAGAAGCTCGACAGCACACTGAGCGTCCCCATGATGATCGGCCTGTTCCTGCCGTATCTCGTGTTCCTGCTCGCGCCCTTCCTGCAGAACTTCGGGGAGTTATTCAAGTGATCAACCAGGCGCTGATCGGCCGTTGCGATCAGCCTCAACCCGATTCAATTTCATTCCAACCAAGGAGTTGTACAGCATGAGTGACAGACTGAGTGGTACCGTCAAGTGGTTTGACCGGCGCAAAGGT
>JAUQXD010000188.1 GCA_030834835.1 Thermoflexales bacterium
GCTGGTCAGCGGCAAAATGCAGGCCGCCGCCAGCACGCGGCTGTCGCGGATGATCACCGCGCCGTCGTGCAGCGCCGTATTGCGAAAGAAGATGGTTTGCAAGAGTTCGGAACTTACCGCCGAGTCAACCATCACGCCGGTGTCGGCGTAACTTTGCAGGCCGGTGGCCCGCTCCAGCACGATCAGCGCACCGTGTTTGCGGTCGGCCAGACGCTGGCAGGCCTGGCCTATGATGGGAATCATCTGATCGAGATCAGCCGCATGACGGGTGGCGCGTCTGGTCCACGCGCCGGCGCGGCCGATGCGTTCCAGCGCGCGGCGCAGCTCGGGTTGAAAGACCACCGGGATGGCGATGAGCAGTGCAGGGATGGCGCGCTGGAAGATCCAGCTGAAGGCGGGCAGCGTGAGCGTGTTGCCCAGGATGGCGATGACGACCGACAGGATGATCAAGCCGCGCAAGAGCGGCTCGGCCTGAGTGCCGCGCATCAGGTACAACACCACAAAAAAGATCAGCGCCACCAGGCCGATGTCAAGGACACTCAGCCAGTCGAGGCGCTGAAACAACGCCGCCAACTCATTCATGAACTAATCCCCGAACGGCTATCCCCCGATTCTGGCCAGCAATTTCTGATACGCCTGAACGTTGGGCGGATTAAGCGCGATGATGGCCCGGATGGTGGCTACCGCCTGTTTGGTCAGCCCCGCGTTCAACTGCAGTTCGCCCAGGTGATTCAGGTGCGCCAGCCCTTCGGGACGCAGGCCGGCTTCGATGCACGTCTGTGCCGCGCGTGCGCGCAGAGCCATATCGTTGGGATGCGACCGGATCTGATCTTCGATGATGGGCACCAGCTTGCGCAGCTTGCCCGCCGTCCGATAGGCCTTCAGCAACTCGTCGATTTCCTGGATGGCGCGCGGCGGCTGGACTTTGTAATACAGATCGATCAAGATCATGCGGACCTTTTCGTCCTGCGGATCGATCTTCTTGAGCTGCTCGTACGTGGCGATGCCGCGCTTCCAATCGCCGCGCTGCGTGTCCAGCTCGCCCAGCCGGTGCATGATCTGATTCGTCCACAGGCGGCTGGTGCCGCCGCGAGGCGCCAGCGCCAGCGCGTCCTGGTATTTTTCGCGCGCTTTTTCGGTGGCGGCCAGTTGATAGTACGTATCGGCCAGCGCGAGATATTGCTCCAACGCCCGATCGATCTGCCCGTACGACACCAGCAGTTCGATCAACTTGGAGCGAATGTTGACATCCATCGGCGCCAGGCGCAGAATGCGCTGATAGATGGCCATGGCCTGATGCGCATCGCCGCGCGCGTACAGCGTGTTGGCAATGATCAGGAACTTGGCGATGGCGGCTTCGGTCTGGCCGTTCTTCCAGATCATATCAGCCAGCCGCAAGTGCAGCGGAATGTAGTCGGGCGATTTCTCCAGCGCGTGATAGGCTTCTTCCAGCGCGCTATAAAACTTGCCGCGTTTCGCCAGCTCTTGCATGAATGACATGGATTGCAGCAGCGAATCCGAATCGCGCACGCTGAGCAGTTCAGCCAGACTCATCGCGGGCGCGCCTTCTTCGGTCAGGCTGTCCAATCGGCGGCGGGCCTGCACCACTTTGTCTTCCCAGCCTTTGCTGCTGAGGAAATCGACCAGCGTGCTGACAAACGCGCCCGATTGCTGCGCCTCGCCTTTGACGGCGTAGGTTTCCGCCAGGCTTTCGTATACCTGGATCAGATCGTCGGCCTGTTCGCGGTGCACGGTTTGCAGGTCGATGATCTTGAGCGCTTCCAGGAAATAACTGAGCGCTTCATCGACGCGGCCTTTGGCGCGATACAACTCGCCCAGGGCGAACTGGCTCCCCAGCCGGTAATCGGCGAAGCGCACCGATTTGTTGAAATGCTCGATGGCTTCGTCGAGGCGCACCTGTTCTTGATACAACAACCCCAGGTTGAAGTGAATGGCCGGTTGATCGACGCCCGCGCTTAACAGGCGGCGGTAGGTCTCGATGGCCTTCTCGGTGTCGCCGGCCATCTGTTGTTCCAGCGCGGTGCTGATGAGCGAATCGGTGGCGGCCTTGGCGGGCGTGAGCTGCTCGTCAAAGACCATATCGGCCAGCTTGGTCAGCGCCAGATCTTTGGTAATATCGATCGGGCTGCCGCGCGTTTCGTCCCCTTCTTCACCGGCCTCGGCGTTCGGCTCCTCACCCATCGCACCCGTCGTTACGCCGGCCTGGCGCAATAACTCGAGCGCGGTCAGCACGTCAGGGTTGGCCGGATCGAGCGCGTAGGCGGTCTGGACCGACGCCAGCGCATTGGGTAGATCGTTTTTCGCCTGATAGATCCGCGCCAGCGCCAGATTCTCGCGCACGGCCAGTTTGGGCTGGCCCTGCGAGGCAAAGGTAAAGGCGAGGTTCTTGTGCGCTTCGATGATGTTGGGATCGAGCCGCGTGGCGCGCTGCCAGTAGTCGACGGCCTGATCAACCACCCCCTGCCGTGATCGGATGCTGGCGATGTTCATGTAGTGCTGCGCGGCCTCTGGCAGACGCCCCAGCCGTTCCAGCACGTCGGCGGCTTTCTCGATGACGTCCAGATCGTCGGGAAACTCTTTGAGGGCGTTCTGATATTCCGACAGCGCCTTATCCCACGCCTTGTCGGCGTAGTAGCGCGTGGCAGTGCGGACTGCGTGTTCGTAGAGGCGTCGATTGCCGACCATAGTCTCTCTAGTGCGTAACGAGTAATGCGTATTGCGTACTGTGCAACGGCTGGCAGCCCATTACGCAGTACGTATTACGCATTAGATTTAGCGTTTCTGTCGGGCCGCCGGTTTGATGGCCTTTGATTTGGTGGCCGGTTTGGCCGCGGGCCTGGCAGTCGTCTTGACAGTCGATTTGGCCGCCGGCTTGCTTGCTGACTTGCTCGCCGGCTTGCCCGCGTTCGCCGCCTTAGCCGATCGGGCCGATCGAATCGATCGGGTCTTGATGTCTTGCGCGTATTCGGGCGCCAGCAATTGCACCAGCACCGCCTTCTGTGCGTGCATGCGGTTCTCGGCCTGATCCCACAGTGCCGAATGGGAACCGTCGGCTACTTCGTCGGTGATCTCCTGGCCGCGATGCGCGGGCAGGCAATGCATGACGATGGCGCTACGCTTCGCTTTGCCGACCAGCGCGGCGTTGATTTGATACTTGGGTGAGAAGACATCCAATCGGCGCTGCGTTTCCGCCTCCTGGCCCATGCTGGTCCACACATCTGTGTAGATCACGTCGGCGTCGCGCACGGCTTCGGCCGGATCATGCGTAAAGTAGAGCGTGCTCCCGGTTCGAGCGGCGATGGGACGCGCCCGGGCGACGACGTCGCCGCTGATCTCAAAGCCGGCCGGCGAGG
>JAUQXD010000189.1 GCA_030834835.1 Thermoflexales bacterium
AATTACCCAGTCAATTTGCGTCTGAGTGAGAAACAGCAAGCCTAGTCCTACGCCGACAAGAACCATACCGACGCCATAACCGGTGCTCACAATTGCGAATCGAGTTTGCTCTTTCATGCAGAAAACCTCTCACTCTGTGTCGAAGGAATTGGTCGTATGGTAAGGGCGAAGCATTCGCCAGTCGATTCAGTCGTTTAGCCTGATTTCGTGTGCGAATGCTTCGCCCCTACAATTACGCGCTCAATTTACCCAACGCCTCCGCCATCTGCTCCAACGCCAGCCCCAGATTCTCCATCGAATTCGCGAATGAGAAGCGCAGATAACCCTCGCCGCCCGCGCCAAAGGCTGTGCCCGGCAACGCGGCCACGCCCGCTTCCGACAGCAAATAATCGGCCAGCCAATCGGATGTGCGCCCCAGCACTGAGACGTTGGGGAAGGCATAAAACGCGCCCTGCGGCAAGCGGCACTTGATACCCGGAATCGCATTGAGGCCTGCCACAAACATATCGCGGCGGCGCTTGTATTCGGCCACCATGGCATCGACTTGACCCTGCGGGCCAAGCACTGCCTCGATGCCCGCGTATTGCGTGAAGGTCGCCGTGCAGCCGATCGAGTGCGTGAGCAGCAATTCCACGCGCTCGGCCAGCGCCTCCGGCATGATGCCAAAGCCCAATCGCCAGCCCGTCATCGCATACGTCTTGGAAAAGCCGTCGCAAATGATGGTGCGTTCGGCCATACCCGGCAACGATGCGATGCTGATCACGGGCGCATCGAAGGCCAGCCGCGCATAAATCTCATCGGCCAGGACCCAGATGTCGCGTTGACGCGCCGCCTCCGCGATGTGCTCCAGCACCTCACGCGACAGCACGCCGCCCGTGGGATTGCTGGGCGAATTCAGCACGATCATGCGTGTGCGCGGACTGAGGGCGGCATCAAACCGATCGAGGTTGAAGGCGAAATCGTTCTCTTCGTCCAGCGGCACGGGCACGGGCACGCCGCCCGCCACGCCGATCATCGCTTCATACGTTGGAAAACCGGGATCCGGATAGATCACTTCGTCGCCGGGATGAACGAGCGCGAGCGTGGGGAAGAACAGCGCGGGCTTCGCGCCCGGCCCAACGACCACCTGCGATGCTGTAAATTCAAGGCTGCGCCGCCGGCCCGCATCCTCCGCGATGACTTTTCGCAGCGCAGGAACGCCCGCCGGTTGGCTGTAGCGCGTGTGCCCCGCCTCGATCGCGCCGATGCCCGATCGGATGACGTGCGCGGGCGCGGGCACATCGGGCTGGCCCACTTCCAGGTGAATAATCTTGCGGCCTTGCGCTTCCAACGCTTGCGCGCGCGCCAGCATGTGATACGCGCCTTCGGCCGTCAAGTGGTTGACTCGGTCTGTAAAGGGCATGATTGATCTCCTGGTGTAACTTGGCAATATGCTCCGGCTGGATTGCCAAATCCAGCCACTTAACGCCGGATTTGGCAACATCGCACTGCGCCCACGTCACGGCTCTCACAAAGTCGCAGTTTGTCATGCTTCGCTGCGCTCAGCATCTCTTGCGCGGACGTAGAGACCCTTCGCTACGCTCAGGGTGACGCCCTTTTGGCTACACCTGCACAATTTGCGACGTTTGTAAATGGACTTTGTGAGAGCCCTGGCGACCACGTAGTGGGTGCAAGTGTCTGGCGCGAGCATGCGAATTATTCCAAACTGCCGATCGACTTCTCCACCGCGGCCAGAATCTCGCCTGATTTTACCAGCGCCCGCATCCGATTGTGATCGGGGTACAACGGCCGATCGGCATCGAGGTGTTCGACGTGCTGGCGAATAACGTCGTGCGCAGCCCGAACGCCCTGCCCGTTGGTGAAGGCACGGAAGTCCAATGCCTGTGCGGCCGCCATGAACTCGATGCCGAGCACGCCGTAAGCATTCTCCAAAATCTGCCCGTTCTTCAAGGCCGTATTCATGCCCATCGACACGAAGTCTTCTTGATCGGCGGCCGCCGGAATGGACTGAATGCTGGCCGGCATCGACAGGATGCGCTGCTCGACGATGAGCGTGTCGGCGGTGTACTGGCTCAACATCATGCCGGAAAACATGCCCGCGCCTTTGGTCAGGAATTCCGGCAGGCCCACACTGAGCGCCGGGTTCGTCAGGCGATTCAAACGGCGCTCGGACAGCACGCACACCATCGTGATGGCCGCGCCTGCCATGTCCATCGGCAGCGAGACGGGTGTGCCCTGAAAATTCGCGCCCGTCAGCGTGAGCCGATATTCGGGCAGGAAGATCGGGTTATCGCCGACGCCG
>JAUQXD010000190.1 GCA_030834835.1 Thermoflexales bacterium
GTGCCGTCGAGGCCGGGGCCATCGATGGCCGGGCCGGATGGACTCGGCAAAGCCGGATCATCTTCAGCACGCTGGAGCGGCACGCCGTTGACACTCACGCCCTTGAAGCGGCGCGGCGGCTGACCTTCCAGAATATGCAGCATCGTGAGGATGTCGCGGGCGAGTCGGATCACCTCACGGGTGTCCGGTGCGTTCCACGCCGCTTCGACCAATGGCTTGATCGTCGTCCACAGATCACGCGCCACCTCATCCTTCAGCATGTTGAGCCGCTTGAACATCTCACGCTCGTCGCTGCGCGTGTGCGCCCAACGCCAGGCGAGACAGGCGTTCAGGACTTTGTATTCCGGTTTCGTTTCCGTGCCGCGCAGATCGCGATAGACCAGATCGCCCAGGAGTTTCAGAGCGGGCGCGCCGCCGGGGAAAGCGATGCACATACAGTTTTCTTCGCGCTCATCTTCCAGCATATTCACGAGTTCGCACAGCACATTGTCCTTCTGATCGGGCCAGTCACTCGTGTAGCGCGCGTGTCCCGCCTCGTGAAACAGCAGACCCTGCGTCGCGTGGAACTGCACGTCGATTGACTCGCGCTTGAACATCTCCGGGTTGACCTCGATGCGTTGGAGATCGGGATAGTGCGCGCCGGTCTCGATTCTGGTCGTCAACTCGACGACATACTTTCTTCCACCGAGCAACAGCAGCGTCCACTTGATCAACCGTTTCTGCACGCTGCGCCAGATCCACCAGGGAGCGGTCAAGGTATTCATGATGCACTCCCCTTTGGCACGCTGCCCTTCGGCAGTGTCCCCAGCGCGTCGAGATGATCACGCAGCGCCTCAAAGTGGCCTTTATCCACGCGGCCATCGGACGTGCGCCCACAAACTAGATCGGCCCACGTCAGCGCCGCCATGTCCATCACCTCCATCGAAGTGCGCGCTTCGAACTCCACGCACTTGCGGCCCCACTCGATCAGCGAGGCGGTATCGATCTGGCCCGGCAGGTCGCCGTTCTCATGCACGCGCCGGCTCTCGATCGCAACGGCCACCAGCAGTTCGGCGACACTGCGTTCGAGCCCGGCACTGCGTGCGAGCAACTCGATCTCCGCGTCCTTGCCCGGATAGTCAAACTCCACGACCATCGTGAAGCGGCGGCGCAGCGCAGGGTCGAGCGGATAGACCGCATAGTCTTTGCCGAAGTTGGCAGCGGCAACAATCAGCAGGTGATCGCACGGACAGACAAAGACCTTGCTGTTGTCCTGCGGCACACGGACCACATAGAATGGGCCGTCGCCTTCGACGTTCAGATCCTCCTGCCGGCAGAGATCGCCCGACTTGCGATTGAGAAAGCCGATCAGCAGGTTGATCTGCTCGCGGGGAAACCTTGTGAGCTCATCGAAGAAGGTGATGACGGGATCGAACTGCGCGGCCTGAATCGCTTCGGCCAGTGGGCCATCCTGCCACACGCGTTGGTCCTCGCGCGGCACGATGTTGCCCAGAAAGTCCACGTCAAGCAGTCCTTCTTTTCCTTCTACTCGGGTGAGGCGCGCCTCGGGCCACTGCTGCGCCACTTCTTCCACGGCCAGCGTCTTGCCCGTGCCCGTCGGCCCGGCCAGCAGCACGGTCTTGCCGCGCCGCAGGCCATCATGGATCAGCTGCGCCTGCCGTCCGACGAAGCGACCGAGGCCGTTCAGTGTCGGCGCAGAACGAGCCGGAGAGCGTGGCTTCGCTTGAGGCGGTGACGCCGTCGGCGTAGCGGGTGCGCTCGCGCGATGGGCGCGCAGTTGCGCCGCATCATAGAACACCCGCGGCGAGTAGGGCACCACACCGCCACTGACACCTGACGCGCTGAACGCCGCGAGGTCGTAGATCTCCAGTGTGGCGAGTCGATCATTCGCGCTATCGACAGGCAAGCCCCGATAGCGCAATTCGTAATACACCTCGTCGGCAGTGCGACATAGCAGGTCTTTGTGCAATTCCAGCAGCGTGCTGCCTCTGCTCTCCGTAATCAACGCTTCATAGGCGTCAAGCAGATCGCCATGATCGGCGGGTGTGGCAAACGCCTCAGCCAGTACCAGCAGGCCGAGATAGTACGTACATTTATCGGGACCACCGTTGGGCAAGTAGGCTGTCCACGACGATCCTGATAACAGGTACGACTCAATCACTTTGCCGCTCGATTTGCTGGTCGAGCGCATGCTGATGAGCGGCCGGCCGTCTTTGATCGCGACGCGGCCTTCGACGATCGCATGATGCTGAGCGGCGGCCTGCACGGCGCGGATCAGGATGGCGGAGACGCCGGCCTCGCCGGTCAGGTTGCGGCGCGCGCACCAGGCCGCGCTCCGTTCGTCGCCGCGCAGCCAGGGCAGACCTTCGTCGGCCAGCGCGTGGCGCTTGCGAAACAACAACGATGTATCCATTTCATATCCTCCGTAAATGTGATGAAATCTCAAGGGGTTGAGTGGCGATTTGAAGAGCGTGTAGCGCGGCCTGAGCGCCGCGCATCGTCCTCGATCGTGCGGCGAAGCCAGCGTCGAAAGCGGCGCAGATCGTCGGCCTGCTGTTGATGCAGCGTGACAGGTTGCGCGAGGCCGAGCACGGTGTGCACGGTTTCGCCCTGCACACTATCCCAGCGTGGAAAGACTTGCTGACCCAGATAGAAGAAAATCTCGGACCAGTCATGGGCCAGCGGTGCATCGAGGCTGACACACGACAGGTAACCGATCGCCTCTTCTTCCGAGGCCAGGTCGCGTTCACGCTGATCGCTGCGGCCCCGCAGGACTTGCAGCCAGCGCGCCAGGGGCACGACCGATCGCAAACGATCGGGGAAGTCCCAGCCGTTCAGTCGCGGCTGGACCAAGGGGCCACGTAGATACCGCTCTTCAGACAACGTGAGTATTTCGGTTTCAAGTTCGGGTAAGTGAAGCGTCACGGGATCGAGCATGTTTTCCTCCTGAATGGATTGGCCTCCAATGAAGCCCCGGCTATACAGCCAGAGGGCGGCGAGAAACGAGACTCCACAGGCGGGTTCGCCTGAAGTCAACGACCAACGGGGCGTAAACAAATCAACGCCTCACCCCGACCGCCGCAGGGCAGCGATCCGGGTCAGACGTTGATCAAGGCAGCCCACAGGGAGATCAACTCTCCCTGTGGGTTACGACTTACAAAGTTATTCAGCGCAACACTCGCATTGCGTCCAGACCGAGTTTCGCCAGCGATAGCGGCGACTGGATCGGGCTGGTGGAGATCAGTGTGATCGGGGGCACGAGGCCCGCGTGAGCGGCCAGGTCGGTCAACTCGCGCTTGTGCGCGGCGGTGACCGACGCCACATCCGATACGATCACGCAGGCTGTGTGTTGCGAATCACGCAAGACATGCAAGCGTTTCGTCATGTTGACACCTCGTTCATCGTTTTTCCTCCGGCGAGAACTTACTCGTCAAAGTCGATTCCTCGATCCTTGAGCGAGACGAATTTATGTTGGCCCCGGCCGGCGATAATCAGATGATCCACGACGTCGATGTCCAACAGGCGGCCCGCCTTCACGATCGCTTTGCTCGTAGCCAGGTCCTCCTGACTGGCGACACAATTCCCCGTGGGGTGGTTGTGCGCCAGGATCAACGCGGTGGCATTGCGCCGAATCGCCTCGCGAAACACTTCGGCGATCCGGATCACCTGCTGATTGACGCTGCCTACATA
>JAUQXD010000191.1 GCA_030834835.1 Thermoflexales bacterium
TGGGATTACTAATGGGTCGGAAGCGGTGTGGGCACGATGGAGTTACTGCAACTTTGCCCGCACCACAGACCGGCTTCAGCGACGGGCGTTTGTGGCGACAGGAAGGTTGCCAGCAATCCAAAGCATAGTGCCAGCGCAACCATCACAATCGCAACTTTTCTTCGCAGATTCATGATCATTTCCTTTTGCGTGAAATGGTATGAGTTTGTCCCGGCGGCCATTCAGGCCAATCACGTTGATGACTGGCCGGTTGTTCTGCCACCCCAGTTCACAGAGGGTCTGATTCGTTTGAAACTATCGCTCATACGCGGATCTCCTGAAATACACTGCGTACCGTCATACACTGGCCACCGATTTATCCCATCAAGCATCACCTCCCCGGCCGGCAGGGCAACTCCGCTGATCCACCGCTGGCACGATTCCGCTTACGGCCCCCAGTAGTCGCTGCCCAACTGCACCGAGCCCCAATGGACCGACCCCCATTGGACGCTGCCCCACTGCACCGAGCCCCATTGAACGGATCCCCACTGCATGCTGTTCCAGGCGGGCGGGGTGGGGCCTGTCCACAACAATCGGCTGGCGTTAAGGCCGGTGTTTTCCGTTTGAGTCGTGGTCCCATTCACCGCGGCATAGACGTCCAGAATACCCGCGCCCGCTTTCGCCGCGTTGTAACCCGCCCAACTGTTGTTGGCCGTTGCTTTCAAGCGGTACTTCACCTGATCGGGATTGAGCGTCGGCTCGTCTTCAAGGAGCAATGCCACCGCGCCGGCCACCATCGGGGCTGACATCGATGTGCCTGACATGCGGAAGTAGCTATTGTCGACCCGATTGCCGGGATGCTGCATCGCGATCACGCTGTTGGCGTTGCCCATCAGCGATACGATGTTCTTGCCAGGCGCGACCAGATCGGGCTTGGCAAAACCGTCCAGGGTCGTGCCGTAAGCCGAAAAGGTCGTAACCACATCATCGGCCAGGCTGATCGTGCCCCTGTCATCCGTGGCGCCAACTGTAATCACAAACGGATCGTTCGCCGGAGGATAGAGCGCACCGGTGCCGTTGTTACCGGCCGATACGATCACCACGACGCCGTTGAACCACAGAATTTCAACGGCGGCGTTCAAAGGATTGGTGTGATACGATTCACTCACCGCGCTGTTGAGTGAGAGGTTCACGACTCGAATGTTGTAGCGTGTTCGATTCTCCAACACCCACTGCAGGCCGGCCACCACCCTCGAGGCCGTCGTGCTGCCATCATCGTTGCTCACCTTGACGTTGATAATATCGGACAGCGGCGCCACGCCGATATACTTTCCGTTCGATGACGAACCATTGCCACCCACCACGCCGGCAATGTGACTGCCGTGGCCGAAGTTGTCAAAGGTGGTCTGGTTGTAATCGGTGTTGAATCGGACATTCGCCACCACCCGATTCTTGCCAGATCGAGTATACAGGTCGGATTGCCAGTTGATACCGGCATCCACCACCGCGACGCCTATCCCGGTCCCCTGCCGTTTCGGCGTCCCCAGCCACACCTGGTCCGCACCGATCGCTTTGTCGTAGACGTTCGTCAGGTTGCTGGCAGAAGTCAGACAATCCGAGTTGCAGTCCGTGGTGATCATCGGGGCATCCAGCGATACCTGGCGCACACCGTCGGTCCGCGCCAGATTGACCGCCTCTTTCACCGGCAGCTCTGCCGCAAAACCGTTGATGATGGATAAGTCAGCAGTGATCTTGCCGCCGAGTGCGCTAACGGCTTTCTCCACCCGATCGTCCTTCACCACCTTTTGCACAATGACACTCACGACCTGATCCGGCTGTTGCGCGGCCATCTCCAGCAAGATCGGTTGAACGCCCACAACTCGCAGCGGAGTTGAAGACGCGGGCAACAGCCCTACGACGACAACCAGGGTTATCAGCAGCCGGAACACCCGGCCACACCAGTTAACAGATTTGCGAATAGGTTTCAATGTCGCGTTCATGCCATTTCTCCTTAAGCAACGCCTCTACCACCGATGATCGTGCAGACGACTGTTCAATGATTCGCCATACGCTCGTCACCACCTCTTCAGAAAAGGAGCAGGCTTAATCCGCCTGCTCCTCATGTTGATTCAATCAAGGCCCCAGTAGTCACTGCCCCACTGTACAGAGCCCCATTGGACGCTGCCCCACTGTACAGACCCCCACTGCACACTGCCCCATTGGACTGACCCCCACTGCACACTGCCCCAAGCGACGGGCGTTGAACCGGTCCACAATAATTGGCTGGCCGTGAGTCCCGTGTTGGCGCTGTGCGTTGTCGTGCCGTTAACGGCCGCACTAATATCCAGATACCCCGCGCCGGCTTGCGCCGCGTTGTAACCGGACCAGTTCTTGTTCGCGGTTGCCATCAGCCGATACTTGACTTGATCCGGCGTCAGAGTCGGTTCATCTTGCAGCAACAGCGCCGCTGCGCCGCTGACGATGGGCGCCGCCATCGATGTGCCGGACATGCGGAAATATCGGCTGCCGTCTGGACCATCCACGATGTTGGCCGGATGACTGCTGCCCAGGTTGTTGTCGTCGCTCGACAGCAGGCTGACGATGTCTGTGCCGGGCGCGACCAGCTCGGGCTTAGTATACCCATCGGGGGTGCCATAGGCCGAAAACGTCGCGACGGTATCATCGCCAATACTCGATGTGCCCTTATCATCCACCGCGCCAACCGTGATCACGAACGGATCGTTTGCCGGCGGATAAACCGCATTCGCGCCCGCATTGCCGGAGGACACGACGACGACGATACCGTTGAACCACAGAATCTCAACCGCCGCATCCAACGGGCTGGTGTGATACGATTCAGGCACGGTGCTGTTGAGCGAGAGATTCACCACCCGGATGTTGTACTCAGCCCGATGGTCATACACCCATTGCAGGCCCGCCACCACATCGGACATCAGGCCGCAGCCCGTATCATCCATGACCTTCACATCAATCAGGTTGGCCCGTGGAGCAATGCCCATGTAATCGCCACGTCCTTCGAGGCCGTTGCCAGAGATGATGCCGGCAATATGAGTGCCGTGCCCGTAGTAATCGTCGCTGGATACGGCGCTGCTGGCAAACTGCACTCTGGCGACCACGCGCGACTGGCCTGTCCCGGCGTGAAGGTCAGCCGCCTCGACGATGCCACTGTCGACCACGGCCACGGTGAGGTTCTGGCCTTGCAGATAACTGGCGGTGTTCCACACCTGATCGGCTTTGACGGCTCTGGGGAAGCTGCTCTGCAACTGAGTGTCGTCGACGCATGGCACGCAGCCGCCGCTCAGCGCAATCTGTACGTCGTCGATCTTCACATGCTCCCCAAACTCCCAGTTGGTGCTGCGATTCTCAAAGCGAATGGTCGTATTGCTGGAGATATAGGCGCTGATGTCGAAACTGGCGGCGCCCGATTTGCTGCCACCGTACGTGCCCAGCTGGGTAAACCACACCCCATCACTCGAGACCAGCACAGCGACAGACTCCCACCAGTCTAAGCCGCTCGTTTGCCAGTTGAAGCTCAGTATGGCCTGAGTGTGCCCGCTCAAATCGGCGCTGCGCGTGAGGTTCTCGCTGTAGGCGTACCACCAATCCAGCATGAGTTGGCCGCCTTCCACCCGCGCGTAGCCGCCGGCCGCACCGTTACCGCCGTCTGGATCATATTCCAGCCACGGCCCCGACCAGCCTGCCAGGCCGTCACTATTCGTGTAGGCGACGGCGTCAAACTGATCGAGGATCGTCCTGGGGCCGTACTGCACCATCACATTGTCGACGACGAAATTCTCATCCGCAGCTTCGTAGTTTTGCGCCACCCGAAAGCGGATGGCCGTATTCGCTGAAATGAAGGCCGAAATGTCATAGGTGCGCGTCCAGGCGACAACGCCGGTAATGCCACTGAAAGATTCCAACACGGTATAGCTCACGCCGCCATCGTTGGAAACTTCCACCACGACTACGTCGTCACTATCCACGTCAGAGGTGGTTCGAAAAACAAAATTCAATGTGGCGACCGCACCGCTGGAGAGGTCAACCGTGCGGGCCAGGCTGGGCTGCTGACCCGTATCGGGCGCGTCGTTCAGCCACAGTTCACCATCGGCAACTTTGATGCTGCCGCCGCCGGGGCCGGAGCCGTTGCTGTCAGCTTCGACCCAGTCGGTCTTCCATTTCTCTGTCCCGTCATCGGCCTTATAACTTGTGGCGCTGAACCAGTCGGCTGCATACCGGGGATTGGCATCAAATTTCACCTTCAGCGGCTTGATGGGCATGTTCCCGCCCATGGCGTCGCCCGTCCCTTTAGCGATCACCGGCAGCCGCAGCGTGTAGGGCATCACCTGGCCCACGCCAATTCCTTCTACTTGAACATAGTCCAGATAAAACTTACTCTCGCTTGAAAAGGAAGCCGAACTGAGGAAGCGCAAGCCGATCGAGCCAGGGCTGTACGGCGCGAGATCGTAACGAACGGTGCCGAGCGCTTCATCGGTCGCCGGTCCCGCCAATCGATCGATTTCAGCCCAGGTCGCGCCGCCGTCTTTTGAAATCTCGACGCTGACGTAATCGGTCTCGTATTTGAAATCCTTGCGGCGATAGGCAAAACTCAGTTCGGCCGCATCCAGCTTAGCCAGATCGATGACGCTCTGCAGACCTTTTTGCGCGCCCTGAATGCGCAGACCTGTCAGCTGGCCGGCCATGAAGTTGGTAATCGCCACCTCGCCGGTTTCCGGCCCGTCACTTTCACCGATCTCTGTCCACGCCTGATTCCAGCTGGAAACCTGTCCGCTAAAGTCGGCATAGTCGAAATCGGCGCGCCGGGTCACCTTGCCCGATGGGTCGGGCGTCTCACGCGGCTTCGACTCGTCGCTCACTTTCATCATCGGCGCATCCAGGCTGATCCACCGCACTCCGTCAGTCCGGGCAAGTTGCGCCAGATCTTTCACCGTCATCTCCGCCGCGAACGCATTGATGATGTGCAAGTCCCGCGTGACGCGTCCGCCGAGTGCGATGCCGGCCTGCTCCACCCGATCGTCTCTCACGGCCTTCTGCACGATCACGCTCACACGCTGATCGGGCTGCTCGGCCGCCAGCTGCAACAATACCGGCTGAATACGGGCTGCTTGAGTGGGCCTTGAAGCTGCGGGCCATAAAGTCAAGATCACGGCCAGCGCCAACCCCAGCCGGATCGTTCGCCCGCCCCAGTTGACTGATTTGCGCATTGCCCCAGATTTTGTACTCATGATTTTTCCCGGTCAGACCACATCACGGCCGCCGCTGATTCTGTCGATGATTTTCTCTGGCCGTGCCCTGCTTCATGAATCGCTATCGCCCTACGACGCATTCAGTGGTAGTGCGCACCAGAACGTGCTGCCCTGTCCCTGACCGTCGCTCTCGGCCCAGATGCGGCCGCCGTGCGCTTCCACAATCTCATGACACAGCGCCAGCCCGATGCCCATACCGCCAAATCGTCGCGTCGTGCTGCCGTCTACCTGATAGAACCGCTCGAACACTTGATTGATCTGATCGGGCAGCAAACCAACCCCTTCATCCTGCACACCGAACAGGATCGCGCCCCGATCGATTTTCGCAACGACCCGGACGCCCGCACCGGGCGGGCTGAATTTGAACGCATTGTCCAGCAAATTATCCAGCACCTGCTTCAGCAGTTCGCCGTCGGCCGACCATGTCGGTTGCAGATTGGGCAGATCGAGTTCGACCCGGAGCGGGTGATCCGTCAAGGTCGCGCGCCTGTGCCAGGGACGCAGCACCACCGCCAGCCAGTCTGCCACATCGATCGGCTGGCGGCACAGCTGCGCCGCGTCAACCGAGCGCAGATCGACCAGGCGATCGACCATCATCCGCAGCTGCTCTTCATGTTTCAGCATGATCGTCAGCGCCTGTTTTTGATCGGGTGTCACGTCGCCCAGTTCGCCTTCTTCCAGCAGCCCGGTATAGCCGACCAGCACCCCGATCGGTGTGCGCAGCTCATGCGAGACGTTTTGAATCAACTGCTGTTTGGCGTGGAGCGCGTGCTGCAAGCCCGCATTCGCCTCCTTCAGCCGGCGATACAGTTGGGCCTGGTGCGTGGCAATGGCTAACAGGCTGCCGATTTCGTGCGCAATCGCCAGCGGCTCGCTCTGGAAAACCCTAGGCCGATCGGCGGCTATCAGCAGCAGCCCGACGAAGTCCCCATCTGCCATCAGCGGGACACTGCAATAGGATCGGACCCGCTCTGCCATCAACTGCTGCTCAAGCGGCGACACCTCGCTCCGGGCGGACAGGTCATCGACGACCTGTGCGCTCTCAAGCAAATGTGCGTCGGTCACGCCCAGATCGCGCCACGTGCAGAACTGGCTGGGCCGCAGGTGCGTTGATCCGTTGGCATCGGCAGCCAATACCAGGCAGTCCGCCGCCTCGGTGGCCTGCAAAATGATCCGCGCCTGACAAAACGGCAGTAACTGGCGCAGCCGGGTCAGAGCCGCCTGCGCGATTTCTTCCGGCGACCGCGCCGACAGAATCGCGCGCTGCAATTCAGTCATCGCCTCCAATCGCGCCGTGTAGCGTTGCATCGCCGCTTCGGCCGACTTCTGGTAGGTGATGTCCTGGATCACAACCACGGTGGTCGACTGGATCTTGTCGCGGGCCGCCACGGTTTGAACCCTTAGCCTCACATACCGATCGAGGATCGGATCCGCCAGTTCAAGTTCAGCCGCTCGATCGACTGGCGTGGTCTGGCGCGCCTCCTCCAGAAAGCGATAGAGGTCACAGAAGGGGCCAAAGCAATTGGGGTGCATCAACTGGTGGAAGTTGCGCCCGTGCACCTGTGTTACCTGCGCCAGCCCCCACGTTTCAATAGCGCGGCTGGCCCGCGCCACCCGGCCCTGATCGTCAAGCACGCACACCAGCTCCGGCAGCGAGTCAATGGTGGCCTCCCACTCTTGCTTGGCGCGTTCCACTTTTTCAAACAATTGGGGAAGCGTATCGGATGTGGCGCCGGCGTTTGACGGCTCTGCCCCGGCGGTGTCATCAGTCGCGGTTTGACGCTCAAATAGCGGGGATCGGTCGGTGCTCCACTGGGTCATAATCTGTGCCTCGGATCTATGAACTCACGACTGCCACGACCATAGAATATGAATCGTTTGAAGTACTATACATCTGAACTGATGGTTATACCGTGAAGGTTGTGTGAACAGGCGCGGTGGAAACGTGAAGGTTGCATGAAGGTTGTGTGAACGTCACAGACCGGTTGCCAGAACAAAAAAATGCGCGGACAGCCGTAACCGTCCGCGCTTCAAAAGGGCGCCGCCAGATGTTTGTAAGAGGGCTTAAGTCCGATTGGTCATCGTGTCCAACGCCGCCTGGACTGCCGATCGGATGTGCCGGATGTCAACTGGTTTTTCAAGCACCAACTGCACCGGGTTGGGTCCGGCGGATTCGGTGTGCGCCCCATTGTCAAACCCGGTCAGCATGATGATATAGACCAGCGGAGATAACTGCCGCACGGCTTGCGCCAGTTGCAGGCCGTTCATCTGCGGCATGCGATAGTCGGTAATCATCAAATCAAACGCCTGGCGGGCGAACAAATCCAGCGCCTCCCGACCGCCAGTCGCGATCATAATCTCACAGTCGGGCAGCCTGTCCAGCCCGGTTTTCAGTATCCTGACTTGATTAGGCTCGTCGTCGACCACCAGGATGCGGCGCAGCCGCGCAGCCGGTGGAACTGCGTCACTTGATGGATGATCGGGCGGGGTTGACCTCACGGGTAAACCTCCGAACTGACGGACGAATCGAGCACAATGGGCAGCCAGACCGTAAAGACCGTGTCTCCGGCCGCCTCGCTGCTGACGGCGATCTCGCCGCCGATCGAAGTGACAAGTTCATAGCAAATCGCTAGGCCCAGGCTGGATTGGGTCGCGCGCACGGCATGGAACGGCTCAAACACGCGCGACAGCATCGCAGGCGGAATCAGCGGGCCGGTATCACCCACCGCGATGCGGACGCCGGGCACAGCCGGCGCGCCATCGTGGCCGGTGCGCTCAGCCAGCCGGGTGTCGATGCGCAGCCGGCCGCCGTTGGGCATGGCGTCGACGGCGTTGAGGATGAGATTAAGCACGATCTGTTTGACGCGATCAGGATCGGCTCTGACCACACAGACCTGATCGGGAGTGCCGCAGTCGGTGTGCCGCTCCACGCTGATCTGCTGCCGGGCCAGTTGTTGGGCGGTGACTTCCAGCACTGTATTGAGGACGACGGGCAGTTCGGCTGTTGCGGCTACCGTGCGCGCCGGCAAGTAGAAGTCGCGCAGCCGTCGAATCAACACCGCCATGCGCTCGACCTCAGCCAGCGCCACCGCCAGATCGCGCTGAATAGTGGCGCCTACCGCCCTGTCCACCAGCGGCGCCTCAGCCACCGTTTCATCG
>JAUQXD010000192.1 GCA_030834835.1 Thermoflexales bacterium
GATGATCAAACGCTGCTGCCATTGGTTGACAGCGTGGAGCGATTTGATTATCGGGTCGTTGCGAACAACGCTAACATCGGCCTGCAAGTGGCGCGGCTGGCCGGCTACGATGTGGCGGTTACGATTTGCGTAAACTGGTACGTTGAGGGACAGGCGGCGCTGGGCGTCGTTGCGAAGTGTGAGGCATTGCCGGCCAGCGGACGCGGCTATGACTTTCTCTATCGCCGGATGCAGATCAAAGATCAACTGTTCGATTCCGATCTGGCGTCGATTGCGGTTTTCAACCTGACAGGCGAAGCGGTGATCAGCGTCAAGGTGTTGGTTGATAAGGTAGAGATCAACGGAGCAAACAAGACCAGGGAACGCGGTGACTTTTCACGCGAGAATGACGCGGCCTATATTGATGTCGGGCTGGAAGTGACCGATGCTGAGTTTTCAGACAAGATGAATGACGTTCGCAATTATGAGGACTTGCTACCCAAGCGGTGCGGCGTAGGTTTTGACTACTGGCTTGATTACTTTCAGCAGCGAAAGAGCAACATGAAAAAGTCAGGCGACAAACTTGGCGCGGTGGGCGAGAAGATTCTGGACTTTCACCAACCCGACTCATTTGGAGATCGTTTACTATGACCGACGACGAGATCATTGCAATGGCGCGCAAGGCCAAGTCATTGATGCACCGTGACGAACTGGCCTGGCTGATTGAGTTGGCTCGTAATGCGCCTGATGGTCCAGGCGTTGAAGTCGGCGTATACTGCGGAGCATCGCTGATCGCGTGGTCTCTGGTCAGACAGGGGCGCGGCGATTCGATCGGAGTTGATAATTGGTCGTATCGTGATATTGCCAACCTGAAAATCACGTGCAAAGAAAATCTTAACTTGGCAAACGTAGCGGCGCAGATGATTGATCTCGACAGCGCACAGGCAGCGCAGCAGGTGGGTAACGATCTGGCTTTTGTGTTTATCGACGGCGATCATACATCACCAGCGATTGACCACGACATAGAAATATGGACACCTAAAATCAAGCCGGGGGGCGTGGTGGTATTTCACGATTATGGCCGGCGCAAGAATAACTGCAACGTGACGGCGACCGTCGATCACTGGCAGTCACAAGCGAAATGGGTTGAACTCGGCAAGGTTGAAACAACGATCGGATTCAGACGACCATGAGATCAAAGCGCGTCCTGTTGATTCATCGGCACAATGACAACTACCGCCGCTTAACCGGTTGGTGGTCGTATCCCGTTCCAGAGTTTACCTGGGAAGAGCGTTGCGTCAACCCGGATAATTTCACTCTCGATCTGTCGCGCGAAGCGGGTCGCTACGATCTGGCGGTGTTGGATGACTTCGCATTCGGCACAGTCAATCACCCGACAATTCCGCTGGCCTACGTAGTGGTGGACTCAGCGCGATCGGACGCGCGCCTGAAGCGTAACCTAGCACAGGCACAACAGGCCGATCTGGTACTGGTTGACTCAGACGATCTTGCAAAGTTCAGCGGGCACAAGACGCGGCGCTTTGCCTACGCCGTCAATGAACAACTATTCAGGCCGCATGAGAAATTGTATGACGTGGCGTTTATCTGCTGGCCTACGCCTGAACGCCGCGAGGTTCAAGCGGCCTGTCAAGAGTTATGTGATCGGCGCGGCTGGTCATGTCTGACAGGCACGTGGACGCAGGCCGAAGATTACGCGCGGGCAATCGGTAGCGCCACGATCGTTGTGCATTCGTCGCATATCAAAGCGGCGCGTTCGTGGCGCGTGTTCGATGTGATGGCATCACGCGGGTGTCTGTTATCGTCGCCGTTGCCGATTGTAAGCGGCGATGGTATCACGTCGGGTGTGCATTATCACGAATACCAAAGCACCAGCGATTTAGAGCCGATGATCGAAAACCTGTTGGCCGGCAACACGTGGGAAAGCGCCGCGCATAATGGCTATGAGCACGTTCTATCGAATCACACATGGCAACGGCGTGCAACGCAATTGCAGCAGATACTAACCGAGGCGTTCAAATGGGTCTGACGATCTGGCTGTATTGCACTTTCAATGGAGATGCTGAGATCATATCCTATTTTATGCGGCACTATTCACCAGTGGTTGATCGCCTGATCATGTTCGACAATGAAAGTCAGGACAATTGCCGAGAAATTATTTCTCATTATGCCAATGCCGAAATAAGAGACTATCACGGGAATGGAAAAATAGACCATGTGGCAGCTCTTCAGTTTGCGAACAGTCAATATAAAGAAGCACGCGGACACGCTGATTGGGTGATTTGGCCTGACTGTGACGAATTCCTGTGGACTGGAAAAACTCCATTACGATCCATTCTGGAAGATTATAAAAAACGCGGCATAAGAGTAGTAAGCGCGCGGGGGTATCAAATGCTTTCTGATCATTTTCAAAAAGACGACGGATTGATTACAGACATGATTAAACTTGGCGTACCAGATGATGAATATAGCAAAACATATATTTTCGATCCAGATATAGACCTTCAGTGGAGGCCAGGCCGTCATACGTGCAACGTGTCGAACGCCAAGATACACGAAAGCGACATCAAGTTATTGCACTATCGCTATCTAGGTGAAGATTACTTCGCGCGACGAAATGCCAATAACTTTGCCGGGCAAATAGATAGCGATCGCGCTAAGGGGTACGGCTATCACTTCAATCCTGATTACACCACTGGAAAATATAGCGCAGCCTGGTTCAGGGATTGCCTGAGCCGTGCTGAAAAAGTGATTGAGGATTAGCATGACGAGTTACGCGACACCGGCAGAACTTCGGGCGATCGGTCTAGGCGGCAAGACGGCCACGACTGGGCCGAGCACTGACGCCAATTTGCAGATTGCACTGGATGCGGCGACGGACGCTATTAACGCGGTATGCAATCGACCCGATGGGTTTATTTCGTTATCGGTGGCAACGGCACGCACTTATACCGGCAGCGGCGAAGCGTATCAATGGATCGATGAATGCACAGCGATCACATTGGTCGAGGTCAAAGAGAGTCCGACCGATACCGCATATGTGGCGTGGGCTGCGTCGGATTGGTTGCCGTTTAGCGGCGATCCGAAATACCCTGACTTCAACAGTCTACCTTATAACGGCCTGATGGTTGTGCCCGATGCGACTTACTCGCACTTCATCAAGGGTTCATTCCCGCCGAATCGATCACCCGCTACGCCGACTGTGCGTGTCACGGCGAAGTGGGGCTACTCAGTGGCGGCGCCCGCCCGTGTCAAGCAAGCGTGTATCGCACAGGCCGCGCGCTGGGTGAAGCGCGGCGAGGGCGCATGGAATGACGCACTGGCATCTGCCAACATGGGGACACTGTTGTATCTGAAAGAGATTGACCCTGACATAAAAACGATGCTGGTCAATGCGCGGCTGGTGAAGCCAGCGATCGGGCGGCGCTGATGATAGATGTGAAAGTAGAAGTCAAGGGCTTGCGCGAAGTCCAAAAGAAAGCCGAGCAAACAGTACGTGACTTGCGCGGCGAGCCGATGCTCAAGGCGATGCGCGATGCGACCCTGATCGTCACACGCGGGGCAAAGCAAAACGCGCCTGTTGATACTGGCCGCTTGCGCGCCAGCATTACACCGGAAGTCAGGGCAGAAGGTGAGGATATGCTGGGCGTCGTTGGCAGTAATGTTGTTTACGCGCCCTATCAAGAGGTGGGAACCCGATACATGCCGGGCAAATTCTATTTGCAACGGGCCT
>JAUQXD010000193.1 GCA_030834835.1 Thermoflexales bacterium
GCGCGCGATGAGCCAGTACAACAGCAGGCCCGTCGTGAGGACATAGATCCACCCCTTCAACGTGTGCAGTTGCACCACCACGGTTGAATTAGCCGTGGCAATTTCCAGCAGCCGATCGGACAGGCCGATCCACACTCCGCCGATGGCGATGTAGATCAGAGCGATGGTGAGTGGCGTCAACCAGCCGGGCCGCGGCTGACCGTTCGATGAGGAGTTGCCCATAGCCTTCTTCCTGCGCGTGTGATGATCTGTCGCGTGTGGTGGTCTGTCCCCGACCACGCTATAATGCCAGTGTAGCATACTCCGGGAGATTGTGGCGACGTTTCGCTATCATGCGCCTGTATCTTGAACTCGCTAAAAAATCATTCCAGCGGCAGATCGCTTATCGCACCGCGACGCTGGCCGGGCTGGTCACCAACGTGTTTTTTGGCGTGCTGCGCGGCGCGGTGATGGTGGCGTTGTATGGCGCTACCCAATCGATTGCGGGCTACACGCTGCGCGATGCGGTGACTTACACGGGACTCGTGCAGGCCCTGATCGGCGCAATTGCACTGTGGGGCTGGTACGATATGATCCGCTCGATCAAGACCGGCGAAGTCGCCGGCGATCTATCGCGCCCGTTCGATTACTACAGCTTCTGGCTGGCGCAGGATCTGGGGCGCGGCATCTTTCAGGTGATCACGCGCAGCGTGATCACCATGAGCGTGTTCGTGATCTTTTTCGGCGCGTCAACCCCGGTCTCGATCGAGCAGTGGGCCTTCACGATCGTGACGCTGGGCCTGGCCTTGTTGCTGAGCTTTGGCTGGCGCTTTCTGGTCAGCGCGCTGGGCTTCTGGGTCGTCGATGCGACGGGCTATGCGCGGCTGGCGTTTTTTGTGGTGTTGTTTCCATCGGGCTTTGCCGTGCCGCTGGCCTTTATGCCGTCGTGGCTGCAGGCCCTGTGCAACCTGACGCCGTTTCCCAGCATCATCAATACGCCCGTGGAAATCTATCTGGGGCATGTGCGCGGCGTGGAAGCGCTGGCGCTGATCGGCGTGCAGGCGGTGTGGACTATCGGCCTCATCGCGCTGGGGCGATTGGCCGCCGAGGCGGGGCGGCGCAAGTTGACCATTCAGGGTGGCTGACAAGATGCGTGATGCAAGATGCAGGATGCAGGGTACGTGATGCAGGATGCGTGATCGGGCCTGTCACGCACCACGCACTACGCACCACGTAGCGAATGAACATGACGTCAACCCTTCGATTCAACTGGAATTTATACAGGCGTTTCGTCGGCGCGCAGATGCGTTCGCAAATGCAGTATCGCGGGCCGTTCATCCTGGACACGCTGGGCCAGTTTGTCGGCAACATCGTGGACTTCGGCACAGTGGCGGTACTCTTCACGCAGCTGCCTGTGCTGGGCGGTTGGTCGCTGCCCGAGGTGGCTTTCCTGTACGGCACGTCCGGCCTCGCCTTCGCGTTGAGCGATATGGTGATCGCCGGCTTCGATTATCAGGTCTTTGGCGCGACGATGGTGAAGCAAGGGGGTTTCGATCAGGTGCTCACGCGCCCGGTCAACGCCTTTGTGCAAATCATCGCGTCGCAGTTCGTTTTACGCCGCATCGGGCGCATGGCGCAGGCCGCACTGATTCTGGCGCTGGCAATGATCAGCCTGCATCTGGCCTGGACATGGGACAAACTTGGCTTCATGCTCATCACCCTCGGCGCGAGCACGCTGTTCTTCAGCGGCCTGTTCGTTTTTGGCGCGGGCGTCTCGTTCTGGACGGTGGATTCGCTGGAGGCGATGAACATCATCACCTACGGTGGCCAGTACATGACGCAATACCCCATGCACATCTATCCCGGCTGGCTGCGATCGATCTTCACGTTCATCATCCCGATGGCCTTCATCAACTACTATCCAACGCTGTGGCTGCTGGGCAAAGCCGATCCGTTGGGCGGGCCGGGCTGGCTGGCCTTTATCTCGCCGATCGTGTGTGCGGTGGTCTTTGCAGTTGGCGTCCGCTTCTGGTGGTACGGCGTGCGCCACTACACGTCAACCGGAACGTGATGTCGCTCCCGCTGGATTGCCAAATCCAGCGATTGAAACACCTGCACTGCTCCGCAGCGCGGTGCAACTGTCCAGCGGGAGCGTCTTGAGTAATTGAGTTCAGGAGGAAAGAATGAGCCAGGACATCAAACGCACTCTGGGTTGGGTGAGCGTGCTGATCGGCGCGCTGGCAATCGTCATCGTGGCGAATCAACTCGTTCAGTTCGCGCAGTTTGCACGCAGCCTGCATCCGCTGGCGGGTGATGTGGTCTCGATCGGACTGGTGGTGCTCGCCGGAGCAGCGGTCATCACGCCGATCGTGATCATCGTGCGCACACCGAAAGCGCTCGTGCCGCCGGCCGAATCTGATCCGGCGGCCGTCGAAGCGTATCTGGCGCAGGTCAGGCAACGTCTTGCCAAAAATCCCAACCTCGCCACCGGCACGCTTGATCTGAACAACGAGGCCGGGCTGAAAACGGCCATTCAGCAATTAGACCTGCGTGCCGTTCAACTCACCAAACAGGCGGCTTCGACCACGTTTGTCAGCACAGCCATCTCGCAGAACGGCCGCCTGGATGCAATGATGGTGCTGGCGACGCAGACGCGGCTGGTCTGGCAAATTGCGCGGCTATATCAACAGCGACCGCACTGGCGCGATCTACTGAATCTCTACAGCAACGTCGCGGTAACGGCGCTGCTGGTCAGCGAGATCGAAGACCTGGACATCAGCGAACAGATCGAACCGATCGTCGCGTCGGTATTGGGCAGCGGCGTCGTCGGGGCAGTGCCGGGCGTGGGCACCATCGCCGTCAACATCCTGACCAACTCGTTGATCGAAGGCACGGCCAATGCCTTCCTCACGTTGCGCATCGGCAGTGTAACCCGCCAGTATTGCGGCGCGCTGACAAAGTTGGACCGCCGGCTGGTGCGCCGATCTGCGACCGTGGCCGCCGCCGCGCTGCTTGGCTCCATCGTGCGCGAGTCGGCGGGGGTGGTCAGCAAAGCAATCCTGAACGCCGTCGGCGAAGTGAGCACGCGCAGCGCCACCGCCGCTAAGGCCGGCATCACCAGTCGGCTGCAGAAGATCGTCGGGCGCGCCTCGACGTAAATGCGCCGTTCGGCTCGATCTGAAATCAGGTATAATGTCGCCATCTTGCCCCAATACAGGGATGATTTCATGCCGCACTTATTGATGTTTACGCGCGCGGGCGGTTGCCCCGATCAATCTCTGGCCCGCCGTTGTCTTGACGAATTCAAAATCACGCCAATCGAACTGAATATCTCGCGCGAAGCCGAAGCCGCTGAAATGTTGATGGAGTTGGCCGGATGTCTGGCCGTTCCCACGTTTGTGGCGGCCGATGGGGACAACCAGCCGATCGAGCCGCCGCGTCCGATGGAGCCGTATCGCTCCGTGCGCAACGTCGATCGCGGCTCGATCATCAGCGAGCCGACCCGCGACGGTCTGCGCGCTTTCTTGATCCGTCACGGATTCCTGGCGACATGACAGTCAGTCAACAGTCCATCACCATCGAAGGCCGCCGCGCGAAATTTTGGCTGGGCGGAACAGGCAAGTCCCTGGTTCTGTTGCACGGCGGATTGGGTGATGCCCGACAGCACTGGCAACCCACCTTCAAGGCGTTGGCCGATCGATTTCAAATCCTCGCGCCCGATCTGCCCGGCTTTGGCGTCAGCGATCCGCTGCCCATGCCCGGCTATCAATCATACCTGAGCTGGATCACGTATTTGCTGGAACTGCTCAACATCGGCGGGCCGATTGCGCTCATGGGCAATTCGTTTGGCGCGACGCTGGCCCGGCTGTATACCGCCGAAAACACCAGCTATGTTTCGCGGCTGGTCCTCGTCGACGGCGGCCACATCACCGACGCGAACGGCTGCGCGCGCGCGTTGTTTCGCGTGCCCGGTTTGAATGGCATCATATTCGCCCTGGCGCGTCAGATCAGCGATTCGATTGGCAATTTGAAACGCGCGGTGTATGACGAAGCGCTGTTGACGCCGGACTTCATCGCCACCGCGCGCGCGGCCTCGCCGGGCTTTATCGCTGCCCGGAAGCAGATTGGCCTGTCCAGCACGCCCACGCTGCGCACACCCACCTGCCCAACGCTCGTCGTCTGGGGCGAAGCCGATCGGTTGAGCTCGCCGGTCGCCGGCCATCAGATCGCCGCAGAAATTCCCGGCGCAAAATTCAGCCTTATCCCCAACGCAGGCCACCTCCCTCAGATCGAACAACCGGCGGCGTTTCACGCGCTGGTCGGCCCCTTTCTCACCGGCAGATAACGCCCGTGATGGCTGCCCCGTGGGCGCGCGTGGTAAAATGATGCGCGCACCTGAGTGCGCGTCCATCGCTGTTGGTTACTTCACTGGATAAACAAGGAGAAGCATGAAACTGAGACTGATCTCGCTGATCGCTTTACTGGGTTTGTTGATAAGCGCCTGCGCACCTGCGGCTGCACCGTCCGCGCCAACGGTGGCACCGGATGCAGCCGCAGCGCAATCGACTACCGCCCCGGCTCAGCCGACGCCCGCCGCACCGGCCGCGCCGCCTACACTTGCAGGCACGCCTGAACCTACGCCCGATGTTGAAAAGATCGTCAATCCGCAGCCGGACGATTGGAAATACGGCCCCGATGGCGCCGCCGTGACCTTCATCGAGTGGGCGGATTTTCAATGCCCGTATTGTTCCGAAGTTGCGCCGCTGTTGAGGCAGCTGGCCGACGCCTATCCCAAAGACGTGCAGATCGTCTATCGCCATTTCCCGCTGCCGACGCACGATAAGTCGCTGCTGACCGCGCAAGCGACCGAAGCGGCCGGCGCGCAGGGCAAGTTCTGGGAGATGGAAGGACTGCTGTTTGAGACACAGGCGGAGTGGACGGGCCAGACAGAGGCCGAACTGCGCACCACCCTGACCGGCTTTGCCGAGAAAATCGGGCTGGATGTCAAGCAGTTCAACGCCGACCTGGACGCGGGCAAGTATGCGGGCAAAGTGAAGTCCGCACAGGGTCAGGCCCAACAGCTCGGCTTGCCGGGCACGCCCTTCCTGCTTATCAACCAGCAGCCGTGGCCGCAGGATATGTCGTATCTGGTTTACAACAACCTTGAGGGCATGGTGAAGTTCTTTGTTGAATTGCCTAAGAAGCAATTCAAGCAGGCGCCTGAGATGACGATCGACAAGGCGAAGAGCTATACTGCCACGATCAAAACCGACAAGGGCGATGTTCAGATCAAACTGCTGGCCGACAAAGCGCCTGTCGCCGTGAACAACTTTGTCTTCCTGGCAAAGGCCGGCTGGTACGATGACGTGCCTTTCCATCGCGTACTCAGCGGCTTCATGGCGCAAGCCGGCGATCCCAGCGGTCTGGGCTTTGGCGGGCCGGGCTACACGTTTGGCAACGAAGTGACCGGCCTCAAGTTCGACAAAGAAGGCCTCGTGGCGATGGCGAATGCAGGAGCCGGGCCGGACGGCCAGGGCACCAATGGCAGC
>JAUQXD010000194.1 GCA_030834835.1 Thermoflexales bacterium
CGCGTACAGGTTGTGATCGTAGGCGGTGACATAGAGCAGGCCGTTGCGCAGCGCCGGCGCCGAACGCACCTCGTCTTCGCACGCAAACGTCCACAGCGGCTGGACATCGGTGCTGTCCAGACGGCCGGAGGTGACCGCGCCGTAACGCGCCACCGAGGATGGCCGCAGCGAAACCAGCGCGCGCTTCATCTCTTCGGCGGTGGCATACCGCCGCTCGGGTTCGTACTCCAGCGCGCGCATCGCCACCTGTGCAATCTCGTTGGTGACGGCCGGGTTGGCCGTCTGGATTGGCCGTTCGTGAAATGAGAAGGGCGGCTCTACGCGCGGATCCTGGCGGGTCATAACGTGATGGATCGTCGCGCCCAGCGCATACAGATCGGTGCGTTGATCGGCCACGCCGCGATACTGTTCCGGCGGGCTGTAGCCTTCCGTGCCGATCATCGTGCCTTTCTGGCCGGGCTGGAAATTCTTGGCAATTCCAAAATCGATCAACCGCAGGCGGCCGTGCTTGTCCAGCATGATGTTGGACGGCTTCATGTCACGGAAGATGATGGGCGGCGTGTGCTCGTGCAGGAATTGCAGCACGTCGCATAATTGAATGGCCCACTCCAGCACCTGCTCCTGCGGCAGAAAGCTCGTCATGTCGGTGAGGATGGCTTCCAGGTCGCGGCCTTCGATGTACTCCATCACCAGATACGAGCGGGCTTCTTCGCTGAAGTAGTCGTACACTTTGGGAATGGCCGGATGGCTGAGCGTGGCCAGAATATTGGCTTCGCGTTCGAAGTTCTGCACGGCCACCGCCCGCATCTGCGGATCGAGTGAGTGGCTCTTCATCTCCTTGACCGCGCAGAGTTTGACCACATTGGGGAAACGCTGGTCGCGTGCCTGATACACCGCGCTCATACCGCCCAGGCCCAGAATGCCGAGAATTTCGTAGCGGTCTTGCAGCAGGCGGCCCGGCGCTAAGGCGCCTTCCACGCCGGAGATGGGTTTGGTCGATCGAATCTGGCGAGTGTCGAGTGAGCTCATAGGGATTCGGGACGGGCTAAGGTGCTGCACGAACTAGACTGCTGGATTATAGCGTAGATTATACCCTGACGCAACGCATTTTTTCACGTCGGGCGTGAAAACGGCCAATCAACGGTGTTATAATCGCGCTGCCTCAATCGGCCGCAGCCTGATAGACGCGATTGCATCAATTAAGGAGACAAGTGTCAAATTCCCCGCGAACGCCGGCCGCGCCTGCGGCGGCGGATCCGCATTTGCGGCGCAACTTTGCGCTGGGCGTGTTGAACGGCGCGATGTTCAGCTTTGCCGAAGCGCTGATGTCCGTCGATACGGTGTTGACGTGGTTCGTGCAGCGCCTGGGCGGCTCCAACTTCCTCATCGGCCTGGTCGGCCCGATGCGCGACGCGGGCTGGTTTTTGCCGCAGTTGTTCATGGCGCATCGTTTGCAGCGCGAGCCGCTGAAGATGCCCATCTATCGCCGCATGATGGTGGTGCGCGTGGTGGCCTGGTTGGTGTGGACGGCGGCAGCGTTTGTCCTGGCGGCCAACTTTCCAGCATTGCTGGCGGTGTTCTTCGTCGCCTATGGCGTCAACGCGCTGGCCTCCGGCTTCTCCGGTCTGTCATTTATGGACATCGTCGCCAAGACCATCCCGGCCACGCGGCGCGGCACCTACTTTGGCGGGCGTTTATTCTTTGGCAGTCTGCTGGGCCTGGCGGCCAGCGGTCTGGTGGGCGTGATGGTGGCCGAGAACAACCCCACGCCGTTTCCGTTGAATGTGGCAATGTTGTTTGTCGTGGCGTGGATCGCGGCCGTGATTGGCCTGGTCGCCTTTGGGCTGGTCAAAGAACCCGATGGGGAAGTGCGCGACGAAGACGATACGTTGAGGTCGCACGTGCGCCGCGCCGCGCGGCTGCCCCGCCAGAACGAGAACCTGCGCTATTTGCTCATCGCGCGCGTGGTCATTCTGTTGTCGTACATCGCCGCGCCGTTTTACAGCATCTACTCGATCAATGTGCTGCACGCGCCGGTGTCGATCCTGGGGGTGTATGTGGGCGTGCGCACCGTCGTCTCGCTGGTGATCAATCCGGTGTGGTCGCGCCTGAGCGATCGACGCGGCAACAAACTGGTGATGCGGCTGGCGACGGCCTGCGGCGCGGTGATGCTGGCGTGGGCGCTCTTCGCCCCCATCGTGGCCGAAAGTGTGCGCGCCGACGCGAGCGTAATTGCGTATTTGTTTGTGCCGGTCTTTGCGTTGATGGGCCTGTACGAAACCGGCGTCGGCATCGGCGCGGTAAACCTGTTGCTGGAGATCGCGCCCGGCAACGATCGCGCCATCTACGTCGGCCTGACCAACACGGTGTTGGGCGTCGCGTATTTCAGCACCATCGCCAGCGGTTTGCTGGTCGATGCGTTGGGCTATCGCGGCGTGTTTTTGATCGCCTTGGTGCTGCTGCTGGTGGGGCTATGGGCTTTGTCGCGTTTGCAGGAACCGCGTGAGTTGGCTGCACTGACCGTGAAACTTGAGCAGGCGGAAGAATGAATTGGGACAAGGCAATTGCAATCGTGCAAGGTGGCGGCGATCTGGGCACGGGCGCGGCGCTGCGGCTGCAGCGCGCGGGCTGGCGCGTGTTGGTGACGGAGTTGGCGAAGCCGCTGGTGATTCGCCGGGGTGCGGCGCTGGCCGCGGCGATTTACGACGGCTCGATCGAATTGGAAGGCACGGTCGGCGTGAAGATCGATCGGGCGGCGGAAGCCGATCGGGTGTGGGCGTCCGATCGGATCCCGGTGCTGATCGATCCCGATCGATCGAAGTCGGCGCAACTTCAACCGACGGTAGTCGTCGACGCGATCATGGCCAAGCGTAATACGGGCACGCATCTGGACGACGCGCCGATTGTGATTGCGCTGGGGCCGGGCTTTGCGGCGGGCATGGATTGTCACGCGGTGATCGAGACGCAGCGCGGCCACAATCTGGGGCGCGTGTACTATCAAGGGGCGGCGGCGGCCGATACCGGCACACCGGGCAAATTGGGCGGCCAGGCTGCGCTGCGCGTGCTGCGTGCGCCGGCAAACGGCGTGTTTTACGGGCAGCAGAAAATTGGTGAGCGCGTGAGCGTGGGCGATGTGATTGGCCGCGTGATTGCGGTGGATGTGTC
>JAUQXD010000195.1 GCA_030834835.1 Thermoflexales bacterium
CGCGGCATGCATCACATCACCGCCATCGGCACGGACATCCAGCGCACCCACGCCTTCTTCGGCGATCTGCTTGGGATGCGGCGCGTCAAGATGACCAACAACTTTGACGATCCCGACTCCGCACACTGGTACTGGGGCGCGGGCGAAGGCAAGCCCGGCACGTTAATCACGTACTTTGAACGCCAACCGACGAAAGAACGCCGCGCTCGCCTGGGCGCGGGCCAGACGCATCACTTTGCGCTGGCTGTGACCGATGAAGCCACGCAGCTTGAATGGCGCGAGAAGTTGCTGAGCGCGGGCTTGCGCGTGTCGCCTGTCATGGATCGCGTGTACTTCAAGTCGATTTACACGAATGATCCGGACGGCCATATTGTTGAGTTGGCAACCGTCGGGCCGGGCTTCGCCGTCGATGAGCCGGTTGCCACGCTCGGTACCGCGCTCAAACTGCCGCCGTGGTTGGAAGCGCAGCGGGCCGACATCGAAACAGCGTTATCGCCGTTGACGGTACGTCCTGTCGAGACGGTTTAGTTACGCAGTACAGATTACGCATTATGAGTAGACTCCATCAGGGCCAACCCATTCTCACCACCGGAGCCGCGCTGAATCAAGCGCGGCTCGCCGTGATCATGCTGCATGGTCGCGGCGCAAATGCAGAGAGCATCTTGTCGCTCGTACCCGACCTCGCCATGGACGATGTGGCTTACTTCGCACCGCAAGCGGCGAACAACACGTGGTATCTCTATCGTTTTCTCGAATCGATCGAGCGTAACGAACCGTGGTTGTCGTCGGCGTTTCAGACCATCGACGACGTGGTGGCGCAAATCACGACCGTCCTTGCACCAGAGCACCTTGTTTTTCTGGGTTTTTCGCAAGGCGCGTGTCTGGCCAGCGAATACGTCGCCCGTCACGCGCAACGCTACGCGGGACTCGCCGTGTTGAGCGGCGGTCTCATCGGGCCAGACGACACGCCGCGTGACTACACCGGATCACTCGCGGGTACATCGATCTTCATCGGTTGCAGCGATGTCGATCCGCACATTCCGTTGGCCCGCGTGCAGACCACAACAAGGGTGCTGCGCCAATTGGGTGGCACGGTCACTGAGCAAATCTATCCGAGCATGGATCACACCGTTTGCTCCGACGAAATCGATCACGTGCGGCAGATGGTGACGGTCAACACGCATTGACAAACCGAAACGGCGGGCTTAAGCTTGCGGCATCTTTCAAGGACCGCGCCCAATCGCATGCCCACTCACCGCCCGCCCGACTCCGACACACTTACCTGGCAATACGACATCCCGCTGATCACCAATCGCTACATCCTGTGGGATATGCTCCGCGTGCTGGCGCTGAGCCTGTTCATCATTGCCGCATTGACGGGCTGCATCGGTGTCCTGCTGGATGATCCAGTGTTCATCCCGATCGAATTTCTGCTCCTCATCGGCGGCATCGTCGCCGGACTGTTTCTATTCGTCACACTCGTCTTGTTTCGCAATCGTTATCGCGCCCGTTTCGTGTTAGACTCCAAACAGGCTGTTTTTCACGGCCTCGGCTGGGGCGACAGCGGTTGGGATCGCGCCGTGAGACGGCTATTGAAAGTGCTGGCCTTCTTCGCGGCACAGGGCGATCCCACGAATAGCAGCGCGACCAACATCCGCTGGCGCGAAGTCCGCAAGGTCAACGTCAATCGATCGACGCGCGTCATCTCACTGTGCGATTCGTGGCACGTCGTCCTCCGGCTGTACTGCCCGCCCGATATGTTCGATCAAGCCCTGGCACACGTGCAGCGCCACACTCAAAGCGAAATCCCATGAACCATGAAATGATCTCCATCGTTCCGACCGATCTCGATCCGCGCGATGCCTACCGCTTGCTTATCAGCGCGGTTGTCCCGCGCCCGATCGGCTGGGCGTCCACCCAGGGGGCCGATGGCTCGCTGAACATCGCGCCGTTCTCGTTCTTCAATGCCGTGAGCAATATGCCCCTCACCGTGATGATCTCCGTGGGCCAGCGCAGGGGGCAACCCAAAGACACGCTGCGCAATGCTCAGGAGACCGGTGAATTCGTCATCAACATCGTGGATGAAGACCTGGCCGCCGCCATGAACATCACGTCCGGCGAATGGGCCTATGACGTGAACGAGTTCGATCGGGCGGGATTGGCAACCGCGCCCTCGATCGATGTGAAGCCGCCGCGCGTGGCCGCTGCGCCGATCGCGCTGGAGTGCAAGGTCACGCAGATCATCCCGGTGCAGGACACGACCTACACCATGATTCTGGGGCGCGTGCTGCGCTTCCACATCCGATCGAGCTTGTTGCGCCCCAACGGCGCGATCGATGCGACGCTGCTCAGGCCGGTAGCCCGCCTGAGCGGCGATGAGTACGCCACGCTGGGCCGCGTGTTTGAGATGAAACGGCCTGCTTAGGCTTCACTGATCTGCGCTACAATAGGTCATCATGCGGCGATTTGTGCTTCTCGTCATGTTGAGTCTGGGCTTGAGTGCGTGCCAGGAGCTAGCGATCTCGGCTGCGCCCGCGCCGATCGAAGTTGTCGCGCTGGCGACCGCCGTGCCACGCCCCACCTGGCCGCCTACGTGGACGCCAACTGCGACGCCTACGGCGCGACCGACGGCCACACCTGTGCGCCCGACCATCACACCCACGCCGATCGAAATGGAGCATCCTAATTGGTCGGCAGCCGCCCGATATTTTCCGACCAGACGTCCGGCAACGAACGCGCCGACAAGCGGGCCGGCAAGCGGGCCGAAGAATGTGCCGGCCGCGACGGCCAG
>JAUQXD010000196.1 GCA_030834835.1 Thermoflexales bacterium
GTATGTGAAGATCAAGCCGTTGGCCGAGAAGGCCTATCGGGCGGTGGAAGATGGCCGTATCAAGATCATCCCGGAGCGTTTCGAGAAGGTCTACTACAACTGGATGAACCCGGAGACGATCAAGGATTGGTGCATCAGCCGTCAACTGTGGTGGGGGCATCGCATCCCGGTGTGGGTGTGCGGCGCGTGCCAGCACGAATGGGCCGCGCGCATCGATCCGACCGAATGTCCCAAATGCGGCGGCGCAAACTTGCAGCAAGACCCGGATGTGCTGGATACGTGGTTCTCGTCGGGGCTGTGGCCGTTCACGACGCTGGGTTGGCCGGAGCAAACGCCTGATTTGAAGGCGTTCTATCCGACCAGCGTGCTGGAGACCGGCTATGACATCTTGTTTTTCTGGGTGGCGCGCATGATCATGCTGGGCCTGGAAATGACGGGCGAGCCGCCCTTCCACACAATCTACCTGCATGGCATCGTGCGCGATGAGCATGGGCGCAAGATGAGCAAGTCACTGGGCAACGCGCTCGATCCAACACCACTCTTGGATCAATTCGGCACTGATGCGTTCCGATTTACAATCTTGACGGCGGGTACGCCCGGCAACGACTTGAACCTGGGCGTGAGCCGCATCGAAGCAAATCGCAACTTTGCCAACAAGATCTGGAACATGGCGCGCTTTGTGATTGGAAACCTGGAAGATGGAAGTTGGAGGTTGGACGCTTCGCGTGGAGAGATGCTCTCTCGATTGGAGAGTCCTTCCTCCAACCTCCAACCTCCAACATCTAATCTCCAACTGGCCGATCGCTGGATCTTGTCCCGCCTGAACGCCACGATCGCCAGCGTGACGCGCTTGATGGACGATTACCAGTATGGCGAAGCGGGTCGCGTGGCCTATGATTTCCTGTGGGGTGACTACGCTGATTGGTACATCGAACTCTCGAAGATCGCCTTGAATTCCGGTGATGCGGCAGCGAAAGCGCGCACGCAAGCCGTGCTGGTGCATGTCTTGGATCGGACGCTGCGCTTGCTGCATCCTTTCATCCCATTCGTGACCGAGGAAATCTGGCAGAACTTGAAGGCCGCCGCGAATCGATCAGACTGGGGCGAAGCGTTGATCATGGCCGAGTGGCCGCACGCGGGCGAGACTGATCCGCAAGCTGAGGCCGACATGGCGCTGTTGATGGACGCGATTCGCGCCATCCGCAATGCGCGTGCCGAGCGCAACGTGGAAGCGGGCAAGAAACTCGCCGTGATGATCATCTCGGCGGAGAAGGCCGATCTGTTCGAGCAACACCGCGCGGCGTTGAGTTTCCTGGCCCGCATCGATGCCGATGTGTCCTACATCGCCGATCACCTCGACGCGATTCCGCAGGGCGCGCTGTCCATCGTGTTGGGCACGGCCACGATCTATCTGCCACTGTCGCAGATGATCGATGTGGTGGCAGAGCGGGCGCGCCTGACGAAGGAGCAGAAAGACCTCGATGCACAGATTGAGCGCTTGACCAAGTTGCTCGGCAGCGACTTCGTCAACAAAGCACCTGCGGCCGTGGTGCAGAAGGAGCGCGAGAAGTTGCTCGATTATCAGGGCCGGGTGGAGAAGTTGAAGGAGCAGATCGAGCGGTTGGGGTAGAAACTGACCCTGCGAGAGCGCCCAAACTCTCGCAGGGTTTTTCTTTGTCCCTGCGTGCTATAATGATCGCAAGGGGCCGAAACGCGCCACTCAGAGGTGCAAGATGTTGACCACACAGATTAGACTCAATGAGCAACAAACGGCTGCCTTGCGCGATCTAGTTCAACGTACCGGCCAGACCGAGGCAGAACTCATTGTCGAAGCGGTCAAGCAATTTATCGCGCAACATGATCAGACCGAGCCTGATGCTGCTCTGCAGCAGGCCACAGGACCGTGGCAAAATCGCGTCGACCTGCCTGAGCTGAGAACGCTGCGCGAAGAAAGCAATCGCTATGCGGCTGTCACTGAAGCGACGCCGCTACCGCTGACTGCCTGGCGATACGATGCTGAAGTCATGGCTGAAGGACGCGTCGAATTGCAAGTACCGCTTCAGCCGGGTTCACACATTGTCGTATATGTGAGCGAGGAACCGGCGGTCGAAGCGGTTGATGGTTTGCTGGCAGCCGCCTCGACCAGTATGGATTTTTGGGACAACGCGCTCGACGATGAAGATTGGAACAATGCCTGAGCAAGGCGACATCGTCCTCATTCCAATTCCTTTCACTGATTTGTCTTCGGCGAAACAGCGGCCAGTCATTGTCGTTTCAAATGACACCTATAACCGCCGCAGCGCCGATGTCGTCGTCATTGCTATGACGTCGAATCCGACAATCGGCCCATACACCTTTACGATCACATCGGCTGATCTTGAACATGGCAAACTGAACCGCCCGGGACAAGTGCGCGTGGATAAGGTGTATACGCTGTCGCAGACTTTGATTGCTAGAACCTTCGGGCGTGTTGATGCCGCTACGCTGGATCGCATTCGCCAGCAACTGCATGAGCTAACGGCTAGACGACCTTGAATTTGCCCGCACTGCTGATAGCGATTCTCGCCTGACGATGCAAACGTCCTTGCGTGCCAGACGGAGGCCTAATCCAGCAAAAACCTCCGCATCTCCTCAAACACAAAGCCCGCCTGTTTAACGAAACAAAGCGGTTGTGGTTAGCGCCTACTCTGGCTGGCTGCCTGATTGTGACAGCATTGCTTCTCTCGCCTGTGCAATCGCTTCCTTGAGTTCAGGCAGCACACCCAGTTGTTGCCACACCCACATCCGATCCATGATGTCCCACACCTCCGCGATCTTGCCATCGGCAACGCGGAAAATGTTGATACCGGAATTGGTCACTGGCCGGTACGTGGGCGGCAGACCGGCCAACTCGCCTTGATGTGTGCCCCGACTTGACCAGCGCACCATGACGCGATCGCCCTCAGCGATCATGTCCTCAATAGTCAGGTTCCAGCCGCCCATGATTCTTTTCTGGCTTTCAAACGCGGCCTTCTCGCTTTCGGGATCGGATTCTACCGTTTGAGAGGTAACGCTCGCGTGCATGATGGTGTGAAATTGGAAGCGGGGCGCAAAGATTTCATCGCACGCAGCGGGATTGAATGGAGCGTCTTCAAAGTAACGCCGAACGAGCCGCTTGTTATCTTCGATTGTCATGACGTTGCATCTCCTCGATCATCTGCGCAACCGACTATGTTGGATGAAGGGCGTTCTTCGGGTTGGTCTGGTGGTGCTTTGGGCATAGCGTTACGTGCTGGCCGGCCCGCGCTCGTAGAGCTCATCGATTCTCTTCATTTGGTCGGTGCTCAACAGGCTGAATTCCATCGCCTTGATATTCTCTTTCACCTGCGCGATAGTCTTGAAGCCGGGACTAGGAATAGTCCGATCACTGCGGGTCCAGATCCAGGCCAGGGCGATCTGAGGTAGTGTCCGGGGGTCGCCCGCATCGGCCAATATCTCTTGCACCGCTTCAGCGCGTTGAAGATATTGTGCGGGTCGATCCGCTCGCAAATCCCA
>JAUQXD010000197.1 GCA_030834835.1 Thermoflexales bacterium
GCCCGGGATTTGCAGCACTTTATTGGTCAAAGTCCTTGGGTCACAGAGCCAGCGGTGCAGATTCATCAGGCGCTGATGGCGGACACTCTGGGCGAAGAGGACGGGGTGGCCCTGATCGATGAATCGGGGGTGGTCAAACAAGGCGCTGATTCGGTCGGGGTGGCGCACCAATATTGTGGCTCGGTCGGCAAAGTGGCCAATAGCCAAGTCGGCGTGTATTTGGGCTACGTCAGCCGGAAGGGCTACGCGCTGGCCGACAGTCGCTTGTTTTTGCCCGAAGCCTGGTTTGCTGAAGACCATGCTGACCGGCGCAAACAGTGTGGCGTCCCCGGGGATGTGCATTTCCAAACCAAACCGAGTCTGGGCTTGGAGCTAGTTCAGCGGGCAGTTCAACGCGGCGCATTGCCGTTTCGGTGGGTGGCGGCTGACGCTTTGTACGGTGACGCACCCGCTTTCCGGGATGGTGTGGCCGACCTGGGCAAGTGGTACTTCACCGAAGTAGCCTGTTCGACACTCGTGTGGCGGCGGCGTCCAGCCGTGATTCTGCCCCGCTGGGCGGGACGTGGCCCGCGCCCCAAGCGCCTGCGCCTGAGGACGCCTAGTCATCGGCCCGTGCGAGTGGATGAGTTGGTGCGACGTCTGCCCAAAGCGGCGTGGGTGCGCTGTAAGGTGAAAGAAGGTAGCAAAGGCCCGCTGGTCTGCGACTTTGCCTTCCTGCGGATCACGGAAGCGCGACAAAACCTGCCGGGGCCGATCGTCTGGTTGGTGATTCGCCGCAATCTGGATGACCCGGCCGTGCTCAAGTTCTATCTCAGTAATGCGCCCGCCGACATCGCCCCGGCGCAGTTGGTACGCATCAGCGGGATGCGTTGGCCGATTGAGACCACCTTTGAAGAAGGCAAAGGGGAGGTTGGGTTGGACCAGTACGAAACACGCAGTTGGGCCGGCTGGCATCATCATGTGTTGTTGGTCTGTCTGGCGCATCATTTCTTGATCCGTTTGCGCGTTCAACTCACAGAGCAGGCACCTGCACTAACGCTCTATCAAGTCCGCCTGTTGTTGCTCAGCGTGTTGCCCAAACCCGATTTCGATGTCGTGGCCGCCCTGCAGTTGATCCGTTACTATCAGCGGCGCAATCATGCCGCCTACCGCTCTCACCGAAAGAGTAAACTGAAACGGCAACCCGCCCTTGGCGACTTTGCGCTGTAATATTAGTGAGACGTAAATTTGACACTCACCCTCCCCCCCACCGAACTCACCTTCACCGGCCCGGCCCTGCCGGAGTCCTTTATCCAGCACGAGTTGGAACACGCGCTGGGCAAGGCGCTGCCATCCGCCAAAGACGCCGAGGCCGGCTGGAAGGCGCTGCTTAAGTCGCTGCGCGAACCGCTGACGAGCGCCGGATCGATCCGTGTGCGGAATGTGGTGATCAATCCGCTGATGAAAGCGTTGGGCTACGCGGAGCTGATCGCCGCGGAAGATGTCCGCACACGCGAGGGCGATGAGTTGGGCGGCGTGCTGCTACAAGCGGGCAGCGTGAAGTTGCGCGTGTGGGCCGTGGCTTATGAAGACGACCTCGATGCGCCGTCGAAGCGCGGGCAAAACTATCGGTTTTCGCCGGGCCGCGTGGCGGAGCGCGTGCTGCTGGCCACAGGCGAACGCATCGGCTTGCTGACGAACGGCCTCGAACTGCGGTTGATCTTTTCCGATCCGGCGCGACGAGCGTCGTTTGCGTCGTTCTCGCTCAGTCAGTGGAAGCAATTGCGCTATTACGATCCTGTGCCGGATGCGTTCCGCGTGCTGATCGCGTTGGCACAGGCGGACGCGCAGCGCGATGCGCGGCTGCAAGACGTGATCGAGCAGGCGCGCTTGAAGCAGGGTCAGGTCACGAAGGATCTGCGCGTGCAGGCGCGCAAGGCGGTCGAGGCGTTCGTGCAGAGCGTGCTCGATCATCCGGCCAATCGGGAGACGATTAGCGCCTACGAGGCTGCACATGGTCGGGAGCAACTCGCGCAGCAGTTGTGGCGCGAGGCGTTGACGATGATCTATCGGATGTTGTTCATCCTGCGCGGCGAGTCGGGCGGGCGCGAGACTCCGCCGTTTTCGTTCGCCAGCACCAGCCTGTGGCGCAACACGTATTCGCCCAGCAATGCGCAGCCGGGCAATCTGGCATGGGTGGCGCAGCAGGTGCGCGAAGCGGGCCTGTCGTCGGGCGAGTTCCTCGAAGCGGGACTGCGCGCGATTTTCAAGGCGTTCGAGCACGGCCTCAATGCGACCGAGTTGCACATCGCGCCGTTGGGCGGGGCGTTGTTCGGCGCGGCATCGACGCCGCTGCTCGATCGGTTGAAGTGGGGCGAGCACGGCTGCGCGGAGTTGATCGATAACCTGCTGCGCGCGCCGCGCGGCAAGGGGCAAGGCCGATCGCTCGTGCGGCTGTCCTATCGCGATCTCGGCGTCGAAGAACTGGGCCGCGTCTATGAGGCGCTGCTCGAACTGGAACCGGGCATCTCGGCGGAAGCGATGGTGCGGCTGCGTCGAGCGAAATTGGAAGTGGTGGTGCCGGAAGCGCAAGGCGAGAAGTATCGACCAATGACCAATGGTCAAATGACAAATGACCAGGTGGAAGAAGAAGACTCGATCGAGGATGAAGAACAGTCGGATGCGGGCAGTACGAAATCGAAGATCGAGTGGATCGAAGCGATAGCGCCCGATCAATTTTATCTGCGCGTGGGGCTGGGGCGAAAATCATCGGGCGGGCATTACACGCCGGATACGTTCGTGCGCTTTCTGGTGCAGGAGACGCTCGGCCCGTTGATCGAGGCGCTCAGCCCGAAAGACGATCCGCAGCCGCTGGCGATCTTGCGCTTGAACGTGCTCGATGGCGCGATGGGCTCGGGCCACATCTTGATTGGCGCGTGCCGTTTCATGGGCGAACGGTTGTATGAAGCGTGCGTGGCCTGCGCCGAGCGCGGCCTGTGGGAGCGCATCCCCGTGGAGGTGACGCCGTATCTGCCGGGCCGCCGGCCGGAAGGTGAAAGCGAAGCGGGCCTCAGCGCCGAGAAAGCGCGGGCGATGTGCAAGCGGCTGGTGGCGGTGCATTGCCTGTACGGCGTGGACAAGAATCCGCTGGCGGTGAGTCTGGCGAAGGTGAGTCTGTGGCTGGAGAGTTTCGCCGAGGGTCTGCCGCTGACGTTTCTCGATCACCGGCTGGTGTACGGCGATTCGCTGCTGGGGCCGATCAATTTGTTTGGCGATGCGGCGAACACGGCTGCCGCCGACAGCCCGATGACGCCGCCGTATGCGACGACGCCGATCGATGTGGCGCTGGCGCAAGGAGTGAAGGCGCAATTGCGCGACCGCCTGGGCGTGGCGCTG
>JAUQXD010000198.1 GCA_030834835.1 Thermoflexales bacterium
TCGGCTGAGCAGGCTAAGCAAGCGGTTGAATCAGTGTTGGCGTTCATCAAGGACAAGTTACCCGCCCCCATCGGCGAGCAGGTAACGAATCTGTTGAGCGGCGCGGGCGGCCTGGCCGGGCAGGCGGGCGGCGCGGTTGGCGATGTGGTGGGTAAGGCCGGTGAAGCGTTGGGCGGCCTGTTTGGTGGCAAGAAGTCGTAACGCTTAATTGACCGTCTCATCTAGATCAGCACTGGCGCGCGGCCACCAACGCAACCGCGCGCCAGTTTGTGTGTGGTGACGCTCGTGTGATCGTCATGCCCGAATGCTTTTATCGGGCATCCAGACCGATGCCGGGCAAGCCACGTTGGTGTGTTACTGGATTCCCGCCTGAAGCGCGCGGGAATGACACTGGTACGGAGCAACCATGACAGCGCGTGTGATGATTAAGTCCGGGCGTGAAAAACCGATTCGCCAGCGGCATCCGTGGCTATTTTCCGGCGCGATTGAGCACATCGACAACGAGGCCGTTGATGGCGACATCATCGACGTCGTGACCACGCGCGGCGAATTTCTGGCGAGCGGCTATCTCAATCGTCGATCACAAATCGTGGTGCGATTGTTGACGTGGGATCAAGCGGAGGCGATAGATGAATCATTCTGGGCGCGTCGGCTAACTCGATCAATCCGTGCGCGTCCCAACGGCCCGGCGCGACGGTTGATCAACGCGGAGTCGGACGGGCTGCCCGGTCTCATCGTCGATCAATACGGCGATTGGCTGGTATTGCAATCGTTGACGCTGGGCATCGAGCAGCAAAAAGCCTTGATTTCCCGGCAATTATTGGACATGGTGAAGCCGCGCGGCATCTACGAACGCAGCGATGTGGACGTGCGCGAAAAAGAAGGCTTGCCCGCCAGTTCGGGGTTGCTCCTGGGCGAAGAGCCGCCGGATCGAATTGAGATTGAGGAGAACGGCCATCGTCTGTGGGTGGATGTGCGGCACGGCCACAAGACTGGCTTTTATCTCGATCAACGCGACAATCGCCAGAAGGCCAAAGCCTATGTGCGCGATGCCGGCGTGTTGAATCTGTTCTGCTACACGGGCGGCTTCACCGTTGCGGCGTTGAGCGCGGGGGCACGTTCAGTGTTGAATGTTGATTCGTCGGCGGATGTGCTGGAGTTGGCGAAAGAGAATTTGCGGCTCAACGCTTTCGCCGTCGATGATGCCGCATTTGTCGAAGCCGATGTGTTTTCGTATCTGCGCAAGTTGCGCGCCGATCATCGCATCTTTGACGTCATCATCGCCGACCCGCCCAAACTCGCGCAGTCGCAGGCGCAGGTCGATCGGGCCGCGCGGGCGTACAAAGATTTGAATTTAGTCTCGATGCAGCTGCTCAAACCGGGTGGCTACTTGATTACCTTCTCGTGCTCCGGCCTGGTCTCGGCCGATCTCTTCCAAAAGATCGTGTTTGGCGCGGCCGTCGATGCGGGGCGCGACGTGCAGATCGTCGAACGCCTGTCGCAAGCCAGCGATCATCCTGTTTTGCTCAGTTTTCCCGAAGCCGAATATTTGAAGGGCTTAGTGTGCCGGGTATGGTAATCGGCTTTCATGCAACACGGACCACGCATCACGAGTGCAGTCTATGACCAGAGACTTTTCCAAATATTGGGACGTTGGCGTCACGGGCGCAGTGGTGCGCGATGGCAAAGTGCTGTATGTGCGGCGCAATTACGAGCCGAACAAAGGCACGTGGACGCTGCCCGGCGGCTATGCCGAACACACCGAAACGCTGGACGAGGCCGTCATTCGTGAACTGCGCGAAGAGACCGGCATCGAAGCGCGGGTGCTGGGCGTGGTAGGCGTGCGTTCACGCTGGGGCGAAACGGGCGGCGGCGTGCTCGTGATCTTCCGCTGCGAACTGGTGTCGGGCGAGCCGCAGGCCGACGACTATGAGATCAGTGCGGCGGAGTTCTTCGATGCAGATCGGATTGCGGCGTTGTCTCCGGTGTTTCCGCTGTCGCGCGAGATCGGCTTGCGCGTGTTGAGTTGCGATGACGTCGGCTTGATCGAGACAGCCATCCCGCCCACGACTTCGGCGCAGTGGAAGGCGTTTACGATTTGAGATTCTGATAGTCTTCCGGCGTGTCGATGTCGCGGAGCACGCTGTCGTCGTCGAAGGTGATGTAGCGGATGTGATCGGCGTGAGCGCGGATCACATCGCGCAGCGAGGCTTCGGGCGGCAGCGCCAAAATGGACGGCCACACCGATCGCGGGATCAGGATCGGGTGGCCGCGTTTCATTTGGAACGACGGCACGATCAGCGTGTTCGGCTCAGCGGCGTCGATCACGCGCTGCACGATCTCGCGCTGGAGTCGAGGCTGGTCGCCGAGGACGATTAAGGCCGCCGTGACTTCGTCGGGCAGGGCGCGCAGGCCCGTTTGAATCGAGACGAGCATCTCAGCAAGGACATACGCGGGATTGAAGACACAGCGCACAGGATAAGTCTTCAGGTGTTCAGCAACGCGCTCGGCTTCGTGGCCGGTGACGACGACGATGTCGCGCACGTCGGCACAGGCGGCCACTTCGGTGAGGATCGTGTCGATCACCGTCGATTGCGCATACGGCAAAAACAATTTGTTCTGCCCCATGCGGCGCGATTGCCCGGCGGCCAGGACGATGGCGGCGATCATGCTTCCTCGCTGGTGGGCTTCAATTCAAAGCCGCTGCACTGGCGCACCGGCAGGCGTGGATATTTGGCAAAGCGCGGGTCGCTGTCAGACAGTTGACACAAATAGAAGCGGCTGCCGCGTGAGTTGCCGGTGACGCGCGCGTGCCGACAGGCCGCACACAAACCGATCGGGCTGTGTTGCAACGCGCTGATGATGTCCGTCTGAGATGGATCGTTCATCGAGAAAAATCGAACCCTGGCTTCGGATCGATCCGAAGCCAGGGTTGCGAAGTGCGAATCAGCAGCGAACTACTTGATGCTGAGCAATTCGACGTCGAAGATGAGTGTGGCATTGGGCGGAATACTGGCGCCCGCGCCTTGCTCGCCATAGGCCAGCGACGGCGGAATGGTCAGCGTGCGCTTGCCGCCGACCTGCATGCCCAGCAAGCCCTGATCCCAGCCGGGGATCACCTCGCCGTTGCCCAGCATAAACGTAAACGGCGTCTTGCCCACCGATGAATCGAAGACCGTGCCGTCTGTTAATTTGCCCGTGTAATTAACGGTGATTTGATCACCCGCTTTGGCCGCCGCGCCGGTGCCCGGCTGTGTGTCTTCAATCTTCACTTTTGGCACCTCCAGCAGTTCCACAATGAAGGTCAATGTGGCATTGGGCGGAATAACGCCATTGCCTGCGCCCTGCGCGCCATACGCCAGATCGGGCGGGATGATCAACTTGCGCGTGCCGCCCACTTTCATGGTGCTGACGCCTTCCGTCCAGCCCTTGATGACGCGGTTGAGCGGGAAGCTAGCCGGGCCGCCGTGCTGGCGTGACGCATCAAACACCGTGCCGTTGTCCAGCGTGCCGGTGTAATGCACCGTCACCAGATCGGTGGCGGCGGGCGAATCGCCGGTGCCAACCACCAGATCGATGTACTTCAACCCGGAAGCCGTCGTCGTCGGACTATCGTTGCTCGCTGGCGCGGCAGCTGTTCCACAGGCGACCAGGCCCAACATCAACACACTTGCTGCCAACATCAAAACAATTCGTTTCATTCTACTCCGTCCTTGTTGTGCGATTTAAGATCAATTCGCGTCGAGCAGTTCAACTTCAAAGATTAACGTCGCATTCGGTGGAATAGGGTCGCTGCCCTGTGGGCCGTAGCCCAGTTCCGCTGGAATGGTCAGTTTCCGCTGACCACCGACTTTCATGCCCACCAGACCTTTGTCCCAACCGGCAATGACCTCGCCGACACCGAGCACAAGTGTAAACGGGCGCTTGCCCACCGAGGTGTCAAACACCGTGCCGTCCGTCAGCGTGCCGGTATAGTTCACCGTCAGCGACATGCCGGCCGCCACTGTCAAGCCGGTGCCCACACGCGTGTCTTCGATCTTAACTTCGGGCGCGGGCCGGGTGGCCAACAGATCGACGGTGAACAGCAGTGTGGCATCGGGCGGAATGTTGCTGCTGCCGGCGCTGCCGTAGGCTAAGTGTGGCGGAATGACCAACTGGCGCATGCCGCCCACTTTCATGGTGCTGACGCCCTCGGCCCAGCCCTTGATCTGGTCCGCGATCCCGTCCAACGGAATATCAGCCGGTTTGCCAAATTTCCGGGTCGATCCGATGAGCGTGCCATCTTGCAGCGTGGCCGTAAATTGAAGCGTGACCCAGTCGGTGCTGGCGGGGCTCGGGCCGGTGCCCACCACCAGATCAACATACTTCAGGCCGGAAGCCGTCGTGACGGTGTTGGGATCGTCCACAATCGGCGTGGGGGGAACGGTCGGAGCGATCGTTGGGGAGACGTTGGTTGCCGACACGCCGGTTGGCGGCGGCGCACTGGTCGGCGTAGCCGTCGCGCCGTCGCACGCCGCCAGACTGATGATCAACATCCCCGCCAAAAGCCGCGTTACTAATCGCATGTTACTGTCCTTGCTCTACGGTTTGAGGGTCCATTTATTCAATGCGCGTTGCAGCGTCTGCACATCGTCAAACGTCGCAAACGGAAACATCAGATAATGATCGCTGCCCGTCAACTTGATCAACATCTCCGGCGATTTGCCTTGCTTGATCGCCACAGCCTCGATCGCTTCAAGCCGGATTCGATAGTGATCGTGATCGGTTTGTTGCAGCGCCCCGATGGGTGTTGTGTCGATCGCGGCTTCGTTAGCGAGAATCTCTTTCACACCCCGATCAGTTCTCGGCCCGATAACGGCCACTTGCCGATCGGTGTTGAGTTGAAAGTGTTTGAGCGCGCCGACCGAACCGGTCTTGATCAAATACAGCGCGTCGTCGTTCAACACCAGCGAGTAGACTTTGCGCAAACCAAAGCCGACCGATCGAATGACTTTATCGAAACGCAGGTTCATAAGCCATCCAGATGACGCGTGTCGTTGGCGGCCAGCAATTCCCAGCCGCGATTTTCGCGGAATTGGAAGTTGCGCCAGTGAAAGATGCCCGTGTGATGGATGTTCACAAACGCCTGCAAATTCCGCTCGATGGGGAAGCCCAGGAAATGGAAGAACAGCGTCTCGATGACGCCGCCGTGCGCGACAACCGCCACCTTCCGATCGGGCTGCGCGGCGACGATGACGTCGATCGCTTCCACGGCGCGGCGCTGCAAATCCAGCCACGTTTCGCTGCCGGTATTGAAGGGTCGATCGACGCACCGCCGCATAGCTAACCACACCTCCATGATTTGCGCGGTTGTCATGTCGGACGGCAAGTTCAATCGGCTTTCGCACAGCCGATCGTCAAACTGGATCGGCAGGCCCGTGGCGTCGCTGACAGCCTGGGCGGTTTGCCGTGCGCGCAGAACCGGGCTGGCATACAGCACGTCAGGTTTGATTCTTGCTGCGAGATACTGGCCCAGCCGTCGGGCCTGAGCGTGGCCGCGTTCGCTCAAGGCATTTTGTTCTTCGGGCAGCCAACGATCGTCAGGTGCGTCGGCGCTGAGTTGGCGACCGTGTCGAATGAGATAGAGATTCGTCATCGAATGATCTGCCCCAACAGCCAGACGAACACGGCCGCAAACGTCGCCGTCAGCGAGACCGGTTTGGAATAGAAGCCCGCCTCGAACCAGCCAGCGGGCACGGGCTTTTCGCCGCCCACTTCACCCACGTGAAAGTAGCCGCTCTCGTCGAAGTTCGCGATGAGTTTGCGCTGACCGCGCCGCATCAAACGCGCGGGCGCGGCGCAGACCAGGTAGACCAGATATTGCAGCGGCGCGATGACCAGCAGCCACAGCAGCGCGGCCAGCGTAAAGATGAGGGCGAACATGGCGGTCAACATTCCGTCGAGCGTGTCCATGATCGCTTGCGCAGCCCGCCACAGCGCGCTCCACTGCGACAGCGATGAGCGAGGCTCGGCGCGCGGCTGCACCGGCTCGCCGGGTCGGCGTAGAATCGTGCCAAAGATCTGAGTGGGCAGCGCCACGAGGAACAAACTGGCTGAGAGAAATCGAATCGGGTGCGCGCCGACGAGGTCCTTGACGCGATTGAGATCGCCCCAGGCCAGCGAGACAAACGCAAAGCCCAGATTGATCAGGCTGCCGTTGCGCAGGTACCAGCGCACGTAGTCGGCGTTGAGCCACGTGCGAAAGACGTAATCGTTGGCCGCGATGAGCGCGGCAATGATGAGCAGTCCGACAATGGCGGATAGGAAAAGTCGTTTGGTGTTCATCGCTATTCATCAAGGTAGGGCAAGTTGTCAACTTGCCCTACGCGCGCCGATTATATCATACGGCTATGTGACTACCGTGGCAATGTTAGATTCCCGTTCCGGCGATTGAAATCGCGGCAACAAAAACACGAAGTCGGCCTGCGCCGACTAGCCGACGCAGGTCGGCTTTGTGTAATTGTAGGCGCGAATTCTATTCGCCGGCTTCATGCAGCGATCTTTGATGATTGCGGCAGCAGTTCGCGCAGCGCGGCGATCAACGTGTCCACAT
>JAUQXD010000199.1 GCA_030834835.1 Thermoflexales bacterium
CCTCACCGAAGAAGGCGATCTTCTGCCCGCTCACCGGATCGACATACGGCCCCATATTCTCGATGATGCCGAGAATGGGCACTTCCAGTTTCTCAAACATCTTCAAGCCGCGCAAGGCATCGGCCAGCGCCACTTCTTGCGGCGTCGAGACGATGACCGCGCCTGTCAACGGCACGGATTGCGCCAGCGTCAACTGCGCATCACCGGTGCCGGGCGGCAGGTCGATGATCAGGTAATCCAATTGTCCCCAATCGACGTCCGTGAGGAATTGCTTGATCGCGGAGTGGATCATCGGGCCGCGCCAGATCACGGGTTGATCGGGGTTCATCAGGAACGCCATCGACATGAGGCGCACGCCGTGCGCGAACGCGGGGATGATCTTGTCGCCGGTTGAACGCGGCAAGCGATCGACGCCCATCATCAACGGGATGTTGGGGCCGTAGATGTCGGCATCCAGCAGGCCCACGCCCGCGCCCATCTTCGCCAGCGCCACAGCCAGATTCGCCGCTACCGTCGATTTGCCTACGCCGCCTTTGCCGCTGGAAATCGCGATCGTGTTGTGGAAGGTCACTTGCAGCTGATCAATGATGCGCTGATCGGCGGGCACTTCGCTAATCCAGTTGATGTCCACGTGCTTCACGCCGATCTGCGCCAGCACATCGTTACAGTTCTTCTCCATCTGCGCGGTCAGCGGACAGGCGGGCGTCGTGAGCACGATCGTGAACGCTACGTCATCGCCCTTGATTTTGATGTCGCGAATCATGTTGAGCGTGACCAGGTCTTTGTGCAATTCAGGTTCGCGCACATTGCGCAGTGCGCCGAGAACGAGTTGTTCAGTGATTTGGGTCATGTATTTCTCCAGAGTAGATTAGTACATTGGTAGATTAGTAAATTGGTAAGTTAGTGATTGGCAGATCGGTGAACTGGACGACTAATCTACTGATCTACTAATTTACCAATCTACTAACCGACTAACTCAACAAAACCGCCCTCGACCGGAGGCACTCCAGCGAGAGCGGTCTGAGTAAGCCAAATTTCGCAACTACGCCACGGGCGGTGTTGGCTTCGGTGCTTCCGCCGGTTTGGCCGCAGCAGCTGCCGCCGCTGCTTTCTTCGCCGCGGCTGCGGCGGCTTTTTCGGCTTCCTTCTTGATCGCTTCTTCCTTATCTTGCAATTCGCGCGCCCAATCGGTGGGATGAATCGCCGCGTGATAGGTATCGGGCCGCGTCAACTTCTCTTTGCCGTACACGAGCGTGTTGAAGCGCTCGAAGCTGGACAGTTCGTAGTCTTGATCCATCTTGATCGCGTCGAACGGGCAGAACTCCGCGCACAGGCCGCACGACATGCAGATCGTCGCGTCGATGTGAAAGTCCGCGGGCTGCGGCACCGGCCGATTGGTCTTGGGATCATTCGTGCGCACGATCCAGATGCACTGCGGCGGGCAGACCTTGGCGCAGATGCCGCACGACGTGCACTTGTCCTCGTTCTTCTGCGTGTCGAACACCAGGAACGGAATATAGCGGAAGTTCTCGGGCACCGGCAGTTTCTCTTCGGGATACTGCACGGTGAAGATGCCCGTCGTCTTCGGACCCTGGCGAACCGACATGAACTGATCCGAGTAGCGACCGCCCTTGCCCAGATACCGGAAGTCTTCGATGAACGACTCGAAGAAATGTTTGAGCGTAACGCCCATGCCTTTGATGATACCGGAACCGTACATGCTTGCTCCTAGAAATTGGAGATTGGAGGTTAGAGATTGGAGGGCAGGCTCTCGACCAGCCAGATACACTCCAACTTCCAACGTCTAACTTCTAACTTCCAAATCAACGATCGGTCTCGCCGAGGACGATGTCGATGCTGCCCAGGATGATGACCGCGTCGGCCACTTTCTGATTGATGCACATCGGGCCGAGCGCCGTCAGGTTGATGAACGACGGGGCGCGGATGTGATACCGATAGGGGTTCGCGGTCCCGTCGGACACC
>JAUQXD010000200.1 GCA_030834835.1 Thermoflexales bacterium
CCTCATATCGGCAATTATGACATCTCGCACTCGTCAGCCGCGCCCAAATGTTTTATCCTAAAGTTGAAGATAGATGTTGGACGTTAGAAGTTGGAAGTTGGAAGTTAGAAGCCCGGCGCAGCAGGCCAACCGCCAACCTCCAATCTCTAACCTCCAACTTCCAATTCAGGAGGAAACATGGCCGCCAGGGGACGCATCGACATTAACGCAGAGCGCTGCAAAGGCTGCGAACTGTGCACCACCGTTTGCCCGCAAAACGTCATCCACCTCGCCAACTGGTTCAACACCAAGGGCTATCGCCCGGCCGTGCTGGATGATCCGGTGGGGGAGTGCACGGGTTGCGCAGTCTGCGCCGTCATCTGCCCGGATGCCGTCATCACCGTCTATCGAACCGTCACGCCGCGCGTCACAGCCGCCGCCCCGGCCGCTGTCGCCGTGCCTGCGTAAGTGTGGAGTCTTCCATGCCCAAAGAGTTGTTGAAGGGTAACGTCGCCATTGCCGAAGCCGCCGTCCGCGCTGGACTGGAGGCCTACTTCGGCTATCCCATTACACCGCAGACCGAGCTGCTGGAGCACATGTCCAAGCGCATGCCCGAACTGGGCCGCGCCTTTGTACAGGCCGAGAGCGAAGTGGCTGCCATCAACATGGTGTACGGCGCGGCCACTACCGGCAAGCGTTGCATGACCTCTTCGTCCAGCCCCGGCGTCAGCCTGATGCAGGAAGGGCTGAGCTACATCGCCGGATCGGAAGTGCCGTGCGTAATCGTGGACGTGATGCGCGGCGGGCCGGGCCTGGGCAACATCGCGCCCAGCCAGTCCGATTATTTCCAGATGGTCAAATCGGCCGGGCACGGCGACTACAAGCAGATCGTGCTCGCGCCCGCCACCGTGCAGGAAGCGATCGATCTGACGACACTGGCCTTCGATCTCGCCGATAAATATCGCACGATTGCGACGGTGCTGCTTGACGGCAACATCGGCCAGTTGATGGAACCCGCCGAACTGCCGCCGATGCAGCCGCTGCGCACGACGCCGCCCGATTGGGCCGTGGCCGGCGCGAAGGGCCGCAAGAAGAACATCATCTCGTCGATTCACCTGTTGGCCGATGATCTGGAACAGTTCAATCGGCAGTTGCAGGCCAAGTTGGCGATCATTAAAGCTAACGAAATCCGCTACAAAGAATACATGCTGGAAGGCGCGGAGTTGATCGTCGTGGGCTTTGGCACGGCGGGCCGCGTGGCTCAATCGGCGGTGAAGATGGCCCGCCAGCAGGGCATCCCCGTGGGGTTGCTGCGGCCCATCACATTGTGGCCGTTCCCCGAAGAACGTCTCTCGCAACTGGCCGACGAAGCCCGCGGCTTCCTCGTCGTCGAGATGAATATGGGACAGATGATCGACGATGTGAAGATCGCGGTGGCGGGGCAATGCCCGGTCGAGTTTTACGGGCGCACCGGCGGGGTGGTGCCGCTGCCCGATGAAGTATTGGCGGCGATCGCGAAACTCGATCAGGCGACGAAGCGTTCCACCAGAGCAGCGCAGCCAGCGCTGGCGTAAGTCAAGGGATTGGGGAGGACAACATGACCACTGCACCAATTGAACAAATCGTTTATCAACGGCCGGAAGCGCTCAGTGATGTGCACACGCACTATTGCCCCGGCTGCACGCACGGCGTCGCGCATCGGCTGGTTGCCGAAGTGATCGACGAGCTGGGCATCCGTGAAAACACGATCGGCGTTGCGCCGGTGGGCTGCTCGGTGTTTGCCTACAACTACTTCGACGTGGACTTTGTGGAAGCGGCGCACGGCCGCGCGCCCGCCATGGCGACCGGCGTCAAGCGCGTGTTGCCGGATCGCGTGGTGTTCACCTATCAGGGCGACGGCGACCTCGCTTCAATCGGCATGGCCGAGATCATTCACGCCGCCGCGCGCGGCGAGAACATCACGGTGATCTTCATCAACAACGCCATCTACGGCATGACGGGCGGCCAGATGGCCCCCACCACGCTGCCGGGCATGAAGACCACCTCGTCCCCGAATGGCCGCGATGTGGAGCTGACGGGTTTCCCGATGAAGATGTGCGAGTTGATTTCGCAGCTCGATGGCGCAACGTTTGTGGCGCGGCGCAGCCTGCACAATCCGGCCGAGATTCGCAAGGCGAAGAAAGCCATCAAGCAGGCCTTCGAGAATCAACTCAACGGCTTTGGCTTCAGCATGGTGGAACTCTTGTCCAGCTGCCCCACCAACTGGGACGTCACGCCCGCCAATGCGCTGAAATTCATCGAGACGCGCATGGTGCCGGTGTATCCGTTGGGCGACTATAAAATCGTCAAAAACTAAAGCGTGATGCGTACTGCGTGGTGCGTGACAGGCAGCTCTTCATCACGCACCACGAACCACGCAATACGGAGTATCGAATGTTCTTCGACATCATCTTCAGCGGCTTTGGCGGACAGGGCGCGCTTTTCGCGGGTCAATTGCTGGCGTATGCGGCCATGGACGAAGGCTACCACGTCACATGGATTCCTTCATATGGGCCGGAGATGCGCGGCGGCACGGCGCACTGCGTCGTCATCGTGTCCGATGAAGAAATCGGCTCGCCGCTGGTCCGCACGCCCAACACCGTGATCGCGCTGAACAACCCGTCGGTGGAGAAGTACGAACCCATGATGGCGCAGCACGGGCACTTGATCTACAACTCATCGCTCACGTCGCACGTGGTCACGCGCCGCAACATCCATGCCATTCCCATTCCGGGCAGCGAGGCCGCCGCCGAGTTGGGTCACGCCAAACTGCTGAACATGGTCATGCTCGGCGCACTGCTCGATCGGGTGCCGGTGCTCACGCTCGACGCGCTCGATCGGGCCTTGGACAATCATATGCCCGCGCGCCGGCGCGATCTGCTGGAGGCCAATAAACTGGCCCTGCGCAAGGGGATCGAACTGAGTCAAACCGTTCTGATCCCCGCGTGATTATCGAATGGACAAAAAATCTCAAAAGACACGATCCTGTTCTATAATGATCGTGTCTTTTTGGCTCTGTCACAACGCCGGCTGAAGCCGGCGTCCACACTCCCGCAAAGGACGGAAAAATCACGAATGACGACACCCTGGTCACATCGTTACGCACTCCGCACGCACGGCATGGGCAGCAGCGCCATCCGCGAACTGCTTAAGCTCACGCAGCAGCCCGACCTCATCTCGTTTGCGGGCGGCCTGCCCGCGCCCGAGATGTTTCCCATCGAGCAGGTGAAGGCCGCCGCCGACACCGTGCTCACCGAGGTCGGCGCGCAGGCTCTGCAATACAGCACCACCGAAGGCTACACGCCGCTGCGTGAATTCATCGTGCGCAGCATGGCGCGGTATGGCATCAAGGTCGGCATCGACAACGTCGTCATCACGTCGGGGTCGCAGCAGGCACTCGATCTGATCGGGAAATTGCTGATCAATCCCGGCGATCGAATTCTCACGGAAAACCCCACGTATTTAGGGGCGTTGCAAGCCTTCACGGCCTATCAATCGCAGTACGTCACCGTCCCGATCGACGACGACGGCCTGCAGGTCGCGCATCTGGAAGCGGCGCTGCGCTCCGGCCCCAAGTTCATGTACATTCTGCCCAACTTCCAGAATCCGGCGGGCGTGACCCTGTCATTGACGCGCCGCTATGATTTGATCGCGCTGGCGGAAGAATACGGCATCCCGATTGTGGAGGATGACCCCTACGGCCAGCTGCGTTATGAAGGCGAACACCTGAAGCCGCTGGTCGTGCTCGATTCGGAATACCTGGGTTGCGAAGGCGACGGCGGTTATACCGGCAACGTCATCTACACCAGCACTTTCAGCAAGACGCTGGCCCCCGGCCTGCGTCTCGGTTGGATCGTCGCGCCGAAGGATGTGGTCTTCAAACTCGTGCAGATGAAGCAGGGCACGGACCTGCATACCAGCACCTTCGATCAGATGGTGGCCTACGAAGTGGCCCGCGACGGCTTCCTGGACAGACACATCCGCACCATCCGCGAAACGTACAGCCATCGCCGCGACTTGATGTTGAACACGATGGAGCAGTATTTCCCATCGGAAGTGCGCTGGACGCGGCCGGCCGGCGGCCTGTTCCTGTGGGTCACCACCCCCGAATCGATCAACACTGCCGAACTGCTCAAAGACGCCATCGCGCAGAAAGTGGCCTTTGTGCCTGGCTACTCCTTCCACCCCAACGGCGGCGGGCACA
>JAUQXD010000201.1 GCA_030834835.1 Thermoflexales bacterium
GCCGCCGGCGGCAAGCCGCTGGGCAAGAAAGACCTCGGTCGGTTGGCGATGACGTACGGCAATGTCTACGTCGCGCAGATCGCGATGGGCGCGAACGATGCCCAGACGATCAAGGCCATCGTCGAAGCCGAAGCCTACGACGGCCCGTCGTTGATCATCGCGTACTCGCACTGCATCAACCACGGCATCAACATGGCCAAGGGCATGGAGCAGCAGAAGCTGGCCGTGCAGTCGGCTTACTGGCCGCTGTTCCGCTTCGACCCGCGCCGCGCTGCACACGGTGAAAATCCGTTTGTGCTGGACAGCAAAGCGCCCGCGCTGCCGCTGGAGAAGTACATCTACAACGAGACGCGCTACAAGATGCTGACGCAGAGCAAGCCGGAAGTCGCCGCGCAGTTGCTGGAAGAAGCGCAGGGCGACGTGATCAAGAAGTGGCATCTCTACGAACAGCTGGCCGCGATGAATTACAGCGGCAATGGCGATTCGGCGACGCAGATTAAGGTGACGAAGTAGACCCTCACCCCCTGACCCCTCTCCCGACTTCGGGAGAGGGGCGTAACAAGGAGCCAAACATGATCGATCTATCCACCACCTATATGGGTCTCACTCTGAAGAATCCGCTCGTGCCGTCGGCGTCGCCAATGTCGAAGTCGCTGGATAATATGAAGCGGCTGGAAGATCACGGCGCGGCCGCGATCGTGCTGTATTCGCTGTTTGAGGAGCAGATCGAGCACGAGAGCAAAGAACTGAATCACTACCTGACCTATGGCGCAGAAAGCTACGCCGAGGCCGTGTCGTACTTCCCCGATCTGGGCGAGTACAACCTGGGGCCGGATCAATACCTCAATCACATTCGCAAGGCTAAAGCAGCGTTGCAGATTCCCGTCATTGCCAGCCTGAACGGCATCTCAAAGGGTGGCTGGACGCGCTACGCCAAATTGATGGAAGAAGCGGGCGCGGACGGGCTCGAGCTCAACGTCTATCACATCCCGACCGATGGCTTTGTCAGCAGCGGCGCGGTCGAGCAGATGTACCTGGATCTGGTGCGCGAAGTCAAAGCCACCGTCCAGATTCCCGTCGCCGTGAAGATGATGCATTTCTTCAGCAGCATTCCCTACATGGCCGCCCAGCTCGATCGGGCCGGGGCCAATGGGCTGGTGATGTTTAATCGCTTCTATCAGCCCGACATCGATCTGGAAAACCTGGAAGTCGTCACCAATCTCACGCTGAGCAGCAGCTACGAACTGCGCTTGCGCTTGCGCTGGGTGGCGATCATGTTTGGTCAACTGGTCGCCGACATGGCGGTGACCGGCGGCGTCCACACCGCCGAGGATGTCGTCAAGGCGATGATGGTCGGCGCGAAGGTGACGCAAATGGCGTCCGTGCTGCTGCACAACGGCGTGTCGGCTCTCAGCGATATCCTGGTCGACTTGCAGCGCTGGCTGGAAACGCACGAGTACGAATCGATCGCGCAGATGCAGGGCAGCATGAGCCAGCGTCACGTGGCGAATACGGCGGCCTTCGAACGCGCCAACTACATGAAGGTCTTGCAGGCGTTCGAAGTGAATATGGCGTAGTCAGTAGTTTGATAGTCGCGTAGTCACGTAGTGATAGTTGACACCGAAAACCTCCGGCGGGGCTGATGAAGGACCGTCGGAGGTTTTTGCATGTACAGATCAGGGACTTCAACTTTCAAGGAGAGAGTGTCATGCGTTTTTCGAGTCGATGGTTCAAGCAGGTTGTCATTGTAGTAGCAGTGTTGGGCTTGTTGACTGCGGCGTGGCCGAGTGTGGCGCAAGCCCGGAAGCCTGTTCCAGATCTTCAGCAATTTGGGCCGCTTGAGCAACGCTTCCAGCAGCCCGATAAATTTCTAGATACAGTTTCGGCAAACTTAAAATATAGTCCCAATCATGCTGATGTAGGCCATGCAACCCCAACTCAGCTTGCGGGTACTGACCCGCGTTTATGGACAAAGGTTACGTTCGCTTCCTATCGAACCTCAGACTGGGAAATCTATGTTGCTAACGGCGATGGCAGTCTACCGCAACGCATTACCTACAGTTCCGGCTATGATGGTAGTCCACGCTTTAATCGAGCCGGCACACAAATCGCTTTTGTCTCCAAGCGCGACGGTCACTACGAGATTTACACGATGAATGCAGACGGTTCCAATCAAAAACGCTTAACCAATTCAAAAACGAATAAATACGGGCCAACTTGGTCACCAGATGGTACTCAAATTGCTTTCTATGACGACGCCTATGGCCGGGCCGACATTTGGGTGATTAATGCTGACGGGTCGAATCTACGACAACTCACTTTCTTCAACAGTTGGGATGGGCACCCAGCCTGGTCGCCTGATGGCTCAAAAATTGCCTACATTTCAACTGGCACCGGTGTATATGAGTTATGGACTATGAATGCTGACGGGGCAAACCAGACGCGAGTTTATTATGCGCAATATGGCCTCTTATATCCCGACTGGTCTCCCGACGGATCAAAATTGATATTTAACATCAATTGGGGTGGCGATGGATTCTTAGATATTGGTACCGGAGCTCCTGATGGCACACAGTTCGCAATAATTGCCTCAACGAGTACCAATACAGACCTACTAGCTCCAGTATGGGATCCAAGTGGACGGTTCTTCGCGTTTACAAACATCAATTGGATCTACTATCAGGGTAGCTGGTATTGGACCGATGCCTATGTCATCGCCCGCGATTTATCCGGTAGCACAACTTGGCCTTTGGCAAACTCTGGTGAAGATTGGTGGGCTAGTTGGCACTCCTTGGACACAATCCCACCGTCTTCATCGGCCAGCAGTCCAAACTGGTCGAACTCCGCCAACTTTGTCGTCGCTTGGTCAGGAAGCGATGCGGGGCAGTCTAGCATTGCCACCTATGATGTTCAATATCGTGACGGGCCAAATGGCGCTTGGATCGACTGGCTACTGAATACAGCTGATACATCAGGCGTTTTTTCTGGTCGGTATAACCATACCTATTACTTCCGCTCCCGCGCCCGCGATTTCGCCAGCAACCTCGAAGCCTATCCCGGCGGCAACGGCGACACCTCAACCACCGTTTATCAGTATTCTCTCTCCGGCCAAGTCCTTGGCAATCGCAATCAACCCGTGGCCGCCGCATCGGTCGAGACTGCCCCGACGACCATAAACGACAGTCTGTCTCGACACGACGGCCTATTCGATCTCTACTTTGCGTCGGGCGGCACTTACACGCTCACCACTACTCGCAACGCGTTCGGCGTATTGCCGCCGCTGTTTAATGTGAGTGTCCCCCTTTCAACTTCCTTGCCAACACTTTATCTGCCCCCGCTCAATGATCAACTCAGCGACGGCCACTTCGAAAGCGGCACGTTAGCGGCCTGGAATCCAATCGGCCTGCTCACCCCCACGATCACCTCCACCGCGCACACCGGCGAATACGCGGCCCTGTTGGGCGGCATCGTCCCATTGGATACGGTGAGCGGCGGCCCCTATCTCAGCGCCATCGAGCAGACCATCACCATGTCCATGACGTTGACCGATGGCACATTATCGCTGTTGTATGAAGTGACTGCCGCCGATCCCCTCAGCGATACGCTCACGGCCTATCTCGTCGGCCCGACCGACACGCTGACTTTCACGCTGCCCGTCACGGCAACGGCCTGGACCCATCACTGGTTCGATGTCTCAGCGTGGACGTCACCCACTGCCACTTTGCGCATCGAGTTATCAACGCCCGACAAAGAGCGCGAGGTCGGCGTCCTCGTCGATGAAGTGACCTGGGGATCGTCGGTCATCGGTTCACGCCCGATCTATCTGCCCGTCATGCGGCGCTAATTCAACCTCGCCGCTAAACGCGGCCTGTTAAAACATCAAGACCTCGATGGTCCAACCAAACCCATCGAGGTCTTGATGTTTCCCGCATCCTGCATCTTGCATCCTGCATCTTCTACGGCTTACACCGCGTCTGCACGCTCACCTCATCCACGTACAGGCTCGTCACCAGGTTGCTGTCCGACATGCCCTTGAGGCTCAACCGCACGCGTCGATTGCCCCACGCCTCGAAGCCCGAAAACACCGCCTGTTCGCTGACCCAGCTGCCTTTGACGGGGCTGAGGTTGCTCAATCCGATCTGCGGCGATAACTCGTTGCCTACCTGATTCTCGATCACCACCTCAAAGTGATCGTACACCACCGGCTCAGTCTCTTGCGTTGTCAGCAGCCGCTTAAACGTCACCGTCAAGCCTTCCGTATAGTACGGCACCACGAACGCTTGCAGCGCTTCATCGTCGGCCGTGTCGCGCCCGCCCAGCCACAAACCATACGAGCCAGAGTAAGCGTGCGCCGCGCTGATTAGATCAGACGCATTGTTGCGCACCTGCACCCACGGCGCACTGCCTGGCCCGTCCTCGAAGCCGCCGTTCGATAATAATTCTTGCCCCTCCACACAGGCCGGTTCCAGGCGCAGATCAACGCGCACGATCAGCGGCAGATTGACCGTGTAAGTCAGCGTGTCCGTCGTCACGAACTTCGGGGCCAGGATCGACGATGCGAGGGACGCCGGGATCAGGCCTTGACCGGTTGTCTGCAACGAAACCGTCGGGGTATAGGGGTCGGGCAAACCGATCGGCGTCAGCGCCGGGCCGCCGTGCGCCTGAATGAACGCATCGGGGTTGACGTAGCCAGCGTTCGGCGGAAAGTTGTTGGGATGGATCAAGTAGGTGTAGCCGCGCCCGTAGTAAAACGAGGGTACGCTGTTGCAACTGGTGTTGACTGGATAGATCGCGTGGCCGTCCAGAAACCACCGCATCTCAAAATGCAGATGTGAATCACCCGGCTGATACAGAATCGTCCCGATCGGTTGGCCGCTCGAAACGAGCTGGCCCTGAAACACCGCCACCGTTCCCAGATGCGCGTACATCGAGTAGATGGTGCGGCTGTCGGTGAGCACGTGACTCACGATAACTACGCGCCCCGGATAAGCGGCGTACGTGTCATCGTAAAACGCCACCTGCCCGTCGGCTGCGGCATAGACCGTCAGACCCGTGGCATCAACCCCGTCCGCGCGATATAGATCCATGCCGCTGTGCAGCATGCGCGGCCACGTCACATTGAAGCACTTGCGCGGCGAATCCGGCAGCGCCAGATTGCGAATACCATAGCGCGTGTCGCTGGTGATGATGTTCCACTGCGTTTCAAACTGAGTGGTTGTTGGCAAATTGAACGGCGACCCAAATTGCTCGGCCACATTGGGGCCAGGCGTTTGCGGCAGTGGCGTCGTAGATGGAGTGGGAAACAAGTGCGGCAGGCGCGGCAGCCGTGGCTGCCGCGGAATCAATCGGAAAGATTGAAGCGCGTGATCGAAGGCGGCGCGCGCTTCGCGCGTGGCGGGGGCGGGCTCGATCGAGCCGTGGTCGCCGGCCGCCAACTCGATCTTGATCACCGCGCCGTCGATCTTGATCCAGTATGCCGTCGCCGCGTCGTTGATAGCCGCCTCCAATCCATTGACCTGTGTCGACTTGAACAGGCCGTTATCGGCGCGCGCCGCCAGAACCTCGGCCAGCGATCGATCGGCCGAGTTATCCAGCACGACGATAGCATAGCCCTGATAGGGCGGCTGTTGATTCAGCGCCACGTACACCGCGTCGCCGGCCGCGTCGAGGCGCGCTTCGGCAGGATACTCGATCGCATAACCCGCTGCGAAATCGGTGTACGTCAACCAGTCCGTCGATTGCGTGCGAGCGCCGGTCGCCGTCAACAGCCAGACCGCCACGCCGATGATCATCAAATGCAGTCGCATAACAGTTCTCCCTCACAATAAAAAGTTGGAGGCTGCTGATCTTCCAGCCTCCAACCCCAACCTCCAATTTCCAACTTCCAACCTCTAATAACTATAAAATCCCCGCCCGCTCTTGCGCCCCAGCAGGCCCGCCGTCACCATCCGGCGTAGTAAGGGTGGAGCCGCGAAGCGCGGGTCTTTGAATTCATTGTACATCGCGTCGCCGATGAACAGACACGTGTCCAGCCCCACGAAGTCCGCTAATGTGAACGGGCCCATCGGGTGGTTGAGGCCCAGCTTGATGCCGGTGTCGATATCCTCTTTGGTCGCCACACCGTTTTCCAGCGCGCGGATCGCATCGAACAGATACGGCACCAGCAGCAGATTCACGATGAAGCCGGGATTGTCTTTGGCGAAGACCAGCTGCTTATTGAGCAGCGCGCCCAGCGTGCGCACTTCGTCCAGCGTTTCATCGCTGGTCAACAGGCCGCGCACGATTTCGATCAGGGGCATGACGGGCACCGGGTTGAAGAAGTGCAGCCCCACCACCCGATCGGCCCGCTGCGTCGCCGACGCGATTTCCGTGATCGATAGCGACGACGTGTTGGACGCGAGGATGGCCTCCGACTTGCAGATCACGTCCAGCTCGGTGAAGAGGGTCTTCTTCAGCGCCATGTTTTCTGTGGCCGCTTCGATGACCAGATCGCAGCCCGCGAAGTCGGTCAACTGCGTGGTGGTCGTGATGCGGCTCAACGCGGCGTCCGCGTCGGTCTGTGACAATTTGCCGCGCTCCACCCCTTTGCCGAACGATCGTTTCAGGTAGTTCAGGCCGCGCGCCAGCAGTTCGTCGTTGATCTCGCGCGCGGTGACGTTGACGCCCGCCCGCGCAAAGACCTCCACGATGCCGCTGCCCATCTGTCCCATGCCGACCACGCCGACGGTTTGGATTGCCATGATGACTCCTTTGCGCTAGATTGTTGCTGCTTGAAGCATACTGCGTAATGCGTGATGCGTAAGAGACATCCCGTTACGCAGTACGTATTACGCATTATTCTATCTCAATCGCCATCGCCACCGCTTCGCCGCCGCCCAGGCACAGCGTCGCCAGGCCGCGCTGCAAGCCGCGATCTTTCAACGCATAGATCAACGTGCTCAGCACGCGCGCGCCGCTACACCCCACTGGATGTCCCAGCGCGATCGCGCCGCCGTTGACGTTGACCTTGTTCCAATCCCAGGCGTGCCCGGCCTGCTCCATGTCGCGCGCATCGGCGATGACCTGCGCGGCGAACGCTTCGTTGATTTCGATCAGATCAACGTCGTTCAGCGACCAGTTGATCTTCGTCAATAACCTGGGCATGGCCTTCGCGGGCGCGATGAACAACCATAACGGTTGAACCGCCGCGTGCGTATAACCGACGATGCGCGCCAGCGGCTTCACCCCCAACTCGCTCGCTCTGGCGCGGCTCATCACGACGACGGCCGCTCCACCGTCGTTCAAGCCCGGCGCATTGCCCGCCGTCACACGGCCATCGGCTTTGAACGCGGGCTTGAGTTTGCCCAGTACTTCCAGGGATGTATCGCGGCGCGGCCCTTCATCCGTATCGATGATGGTCACGCGGCCCTTGGCATCTTTGATTTCGACCGGCGCGATCTCTGCCTTGAATTTGCCTGTCTCGATCGCGGCCACCGCTTTCTGATGGCTCTGGAAAGCGAACTCATCCATCTCGGCGCGAGTAACTTCATACTTGTCCGCGATGAATTCAGCCGCGACGCCCATGCTCTGCTTCTCGAAGGGGCACCATAAGCCGTCTTGCACCACCGCATCGATCACCTGCGTGTGGCCGTATTTGTGGCCGGTGCGGCCTTCGGGCAGCAGGAACGGCGCAGTGCTCATGCTCTCCATGCCGCCCGCCACGTAGATGTCGCCGTCACCGGCTTTGATCATCGAGGCGGCCAACATCGCCGCTTCCAGACCCGAGCCGCACACTTTGTTCACCGTCACCGCGCCCACCGTGTCGGGCAGCCCCGCGCCGATGGCCGCCTGCCGCGCGGGCGCCTGTCCCGCGCCGGCCGTGACCACCTGACCCATGATCACTTCGTCGATCAACGCGGGATCGATGCCGGCGCGTTTCACGGCTTCGCGAATCGCCACTGCGCCCAGCTGCGTGGCAGGGATCGATCCAAATGCGCTCAGGAATTTGCCAATGGGCGTGCGCGCAGCGCTGACAATCACGGGATCACGATCGGATGGGGAGTGGGTCATAGAACCTCCGTGGAAAAGTAAATTGGCTACCTAGTAAATTAGTAGATTGATCACCGCGTGAATTTCGTAGCGGCTGAACCAATTTACCAATCTACTAATCTACCGCTCACTGCTTTGCACATTGCTCAAACGCCGGTTTCAGCCGCGCCCACAGATCATTCAAGTTTTCCGGCAGCACGCGCGTTTCGGCGATGATGGGCATGAAATTGGTGTCGCCCGGCCAGCGCGGCACGATGTGAAAATGAAAGTGCTGATCGATGCCGCCGCCGCTGGCCTTGCCTACGTTGGCGCCCAGGTTGAACGCGTGGGGGTTGGAGGCCAATCGGATGGCGCGCAGACTTAAATTCGTCAGCAGCATGATCTCCGTCAGCGTGGCTGCATCGAGTTTCTCCGGTGAATCGACGTGCGCATACGGGTTCACCATCACGTGGCCGGTGTTGTAGGGGAAGATGTTCATGATGACGTAGGCCAGTTGCCCGCGGTGCAAGATGAGTGTGGTGGCGTCGTCATGCCTGGGCGCTTCGCAAAACACGCACACCCCGTCGGGCGGTTTGGCCGCGCCCAGAATGTACGCCATGCGATCGCGCCAGATGTGATCCATTCAGTTTTGCCCCTGGTGGTTGATGGCACTATTTTACACCAAATGACCCTGAGTTTGCGCCGCAATGCGCCAGCGGTTGGAGTACAATTACGGCCATGACCATCTGGCAAGACCTGGTGACCGGTATGACACAATCGATCAGCGGCGTGCTGATCGCGCAAATTGTCCTCATCGCCGTGGCGGCCTGGCTGCTGGGCCAGGTCTTAAGCTGGCGGATGCCGCGCCTGTTTGTCGGCCGCGCTCGCCGCAACCTCAGCGCCGCCCGCCGCGAGACGCTGTTCAAGCTCATCGGCGGCGCCACGCATGCGGTAGTGTACATCATCGCCATTCTGATGATCCTGTCGCTGTTCTTTCCCGGCGGCAATGTGCTGACCGCGCTGGGCCTGATCAGCGCGGGCGTGGCGTTTGCCGCGCGCCCTTTCTTCAGTGATGTTATCAGCGGTATCGCGCTGCTGTTTGACGATCACTACAGCGTGGGCGAGAAGGTGCAGCTGCTGGACGTGAGCGGCTACATCGAAGATGTGCAGCTGCGCTACACCTACATTCGCGGCGACGGCGGCGAACTGCTGATCGTGCCCAACGGCGAGGTGCGCCTCATCCGCAACTTCAGCCGCAGCGCCTTCTCGCTGGCGTCCGTGCAGGTCACGGTGCCGCGCGAACAGGTGGCGACCACGCTGTCCATTTTGCGCAAGGTCGCGGCGCAGTTCTATGCCGAAAGCGACAACATCGTGGAGGAGCCGCTGGTGCTCAGCGAAAGCGGCCTGCTCAGCACCGAGACGCTGCTGACCGTCAAGGTCAAAGCGGAGTACGGTCACGGCGCAAAAGTGCGCACGCATTTGATCACACGCATCCATAAGGCGCTGGGCGAGCAGAGCATCAGCGCCACGCCGGAGCCTACGCCCGAGCGAGCCACGGTGCCTATCAATACGGCTGAAGTCCGCGCCGCCCTGCGCAAGAAAGGCGATCTGTGATGCTCACGACCGATCTCGTCCGTGCCGCGCTGCGCGACATGCCGTTGATCTCGATCGTCGAACATCACGCCTCGATCGGTTCCACCAACGATCGAGCGCGCGAACTGGCGAACGCGGGCATGCGGGCGCAAACTGCTGCGCCCGAAATCGCGTTGATTTCCGCCGACGAACAACTCAGCGGGCGCGGGCGGCAAAATCGAGCGTGGTTCACGCCCCCCGGTACAGCGCTGGCGATCTCGCTGCTGACCCGACCGGTCATCGCCCCTCAACACGCGATGCGCCTCACCATGCTGGCCGGCCTCGCCACCGTCGAGGGCATCGAGCAAGCGACGGGGCTGCGGCTCGATCTCAAGTGGCCGAATGACGTGGTGGCAATTCATAATTCACAATTCACAGTGCACAATGCTCAGCCTTCAGCCTTCAGCCTTCAGCCATTGAAAGTCGGTGGAATCCTGACCGAAGCCTCATTTCAGGGCGATGGATTAGAGTACGCCGTCGTCGGGATGGGCATCAACGTCAACGTCGATTTCAGCAGTAATGCCGACCTGCGCGACATCGCCACGAGTTTGAATACGCTGCGCGGGAACCCAATCGATCGCGCCGTTGTATTGAAAGAGATCGTCGCCGCTTTCGTCGAACGCTATGCCTGGTTGAACGACGGCGATCGATTGCGCGAAGCGTGGGCCGCGCGGCTGATCAACCTGGGACGCGACATTCGCGTGCAGTTGGACGACACGATCCTCACCGGTCGTTCAGAAAACGTCGATACGGATGGCGCGTTGTTGTTGCGCACGCCGGATGGACAATTACACCGTTTGCTCTCGGGGGATGTGACCCTCCACAACCTATGAGTCCTGATCTCGAATGGCGCGTTGATGATCCCGCCGGTGAACAGACCATCGCCACGACGCCCCCGCCACGTCCACCACGTTGGCGCAAATGGGCGATCGGGTTGGTGGTGATGCTCGGCGTTGGCCTGGGTGTGCTGTATCGATCCATCCCGGAACCCGTTCGACCCGCACCCACGCCGACAGTGATCCCATCGCCAACCCCAACCGCGATGCCGGCGGCGCTTTACAAAACCATCGCGCGCGAGGCGCAGGCGCTGGCCGATGGCGATCGAGCGGCCTTCGATCAGATCATCGACATCCAGAACTACAACCATTACCAGGCGCTGATCGACAACTTCGAAGCGTGGGGCCAGCCAACCGATGCCGCGTTGTATTCCATTCTCGATTTCCGGCTGACGGCCAAAGATAAAGCCTGGGTAAGGGTCAAACAGTTCCGAGTTAATGATTTTGTGCAGGAAATCCGGTTCTATCACTTGCGCAACGGCGAATGGCGGCGCACCGATTTCGATCCATCATTCTGGAGCGGACGCACCGAAACCAGTGAAACGCCACATTTTCGATTCACCTACTTCATCGAAGACTACGATCTGATCGAGCCAATGGCAACTCTGCTGGAAGCCGATTATGAGCAGATCTGCGCCGACTTTGCCTGCGCGAGATTGCCTCTGCCTGAAGGCATCTCCCCCCCGGGCGCTTACGAACCTCCGATCTGTGCTTTCGGCTACTGTTCAGGGCCAGAAGAGTGTGTCAAGGCGCTGGGCAAACGGTGGTGTAGTGGCTTTCCACGCGAAATCACCATTACCTTCAAAATGACTGCTCCGTCTGAGCAGCAGAATAATTTCGACATTGCACCCAATGGTGATCTGACTCTTACCATGGCGTCACTACGCTATTTGAACCAGATCGCGCCGCTTGATCTGGAACAATCGCTTCGCAACCCGATCACGTGGCTGCACATCATGCGGCTGGCCTATGGTCGGGTGGATCTTCAGGGGCCGCCGCCGCAGGGCCGCGCTCTGGTGATTGCCATCTTCTTCCGCGAATACGATCGGGTGTTGAAGCTCACGGGCAGTGCGCCGCTGGAGATGCCGGAAGAATTCAAAAATCTGGACACACTGAACTTGCTGCCGCTCGATAATTTGTGGAGCGAAATCGACGATGCCAATGCGACTCAACTGTATGCTATGGCCTACGCCGTCGTCGGATACATCGAGGACGAATTCGGCTGGCCCGCCGTTGTCAAATTACTGAAGGCTATTGGCCCCTCGAAGTCACTGGCCGAAGCCCTGGCTGGGACAATCGACTTCAAACCGGGCAGCACCTATATTGAATTTGAACAGAACTGGCGGGCCTGGGTGAAATCTAATAGTTCAGCCGCGCCGTAAATTTAGGGGGACGATCAGGTACAATCAAATCACTTAACGGGCAGCACGACGCGACAGCGAGCCGGGGGTAATCATGTCGCCGGATATAGAATGGCAGATCGGGGAAGCGTCTGAACAAGAGACGGTCGTCAAGACGCAGCCCAGGCCGCCCTCGCGCTGGCGGAAAATCCTCGTCGGCACAACGCTAATCTTGGGCGCGAGTTTGGGCGTCGCCTACTCGTTCATTCCCGCCGCACCTCCACCCCGCACACCCACCCCGGTCTCGACGATACCACCGCCTCCGCTGCTGGAGCCTGTCATCCATCGCGAATCGCACGCCTTGGCCACCGGCGATGAAAGCACCTACCTGGCGCAGCAAGATCAGGTTGACGGCGCGTGGTATCGCGATCAGCAGGCCGCCTTCAAACCGTGGGGGACGCCGCCGGGCGATCGGTTGTACACGATTCTGGAGCAGGGCTACTCCGCCACCGGTCGTGCCTGGGCCGAAGTCACGCAGTGGATCAGCCCCGATGTGTACGTGCGCGAGACGCGCTTCTATCAACTGCGCGAGACGATGGATGGACCGCAATGGAAACGCGCGCGCCCCGATCGGTCGTTCTGGAGCGGCGCGCAATGGCGAGGCAGTTCCGTGCAGTTCCAGATTGCTTATCCGGCTGAAGACAATCGGCAGGCGTGGCGCGTGACACAGCGCTTTGAGCGCGTGTACGATATTCTGTGCCGCGATCTGAATTGTCCGGCGCGCACTCGACGCAGGCAGGCCATCGACCTGATCTTTGATCCGGCGCAAGCCGTGCCTGTTATCGATGTGGGCGAGCGCTTAATCATCACGTTACCGTCGCCGCGCCTGCTGGAATTCCACGAACCGTACGGCACCGCCGACGATGCCGTCACCACCCTCGCGTATCGCGTCTTGCTTGACTCCGTCACGCGGCAGGCTAGCGGCGACGCCGCGCGCTGGCGGACCAACACCAACGGCGATCTGATTTTGCAGGGCGTTCAAGCCTGGCAGCAGCTGCGCATCCAGCTGGCGCGGGCCACGCCGCCCGAACAGACTTTCATCAACGCCCCCGGCGAATTGTGGTCCGGCCCGTCGCAGGGTGAACCCGGCGAGACGCAACAGTTCTATCGTGATGTGCTGGCCGGGGCGCAGCTCATGCCGCTGGCGCAATTGTGGACGCTGCCGCCCGACGCGCTGATGACCAGCGGCGATGGCGATGTAGTCGATGCCGAGATCGATGCACTGATCGCCTTCATCGAAGAACGCTACGGCAATGCCGGTGTGATCAAGCTTCTCAACGCGCTCGGCCCGGCCCGATCGCTCGAGCAAGCGATCGAGACCGCGTTCAGCGTGCCCTTCGCCGAGTTTAATCAGCAGTGGCAGGAGTGGATCGATCAATGAGTCCCGACATCGAGTGGCGCGTTGGCGACGACAACGCCGGCCAGGAAACAATTGTGCGTATCAAACCGCCTGCACCGCCGCGCTGGCATCGACTCGCGCTGTTGGCCGTGGTAAGCCTGGGCGTGGGCTTAGGCGTCACCTACGCTTCGATCCCTGAGCCGCCCAGGCCGCCGCTGACGCCGACACCGCGGCCTACGGCCATCGTTGTTCCCAGACCTACTCTGCCGCCGGTACTTTCGGCCTCATTGCAGGCCACTTCGCTGGAAGCCGCGATCGAACGGGATGCTCTGACCCTGGCTGATCATGCGGGCGAAAACAACTTCGACTTAAGGTTAACGGGCCTTGATACGATCGCCGATGAAGATCGAGCGAGTTCGTATTACGATTTACTGTCGGCGAGCGGGCGTTGGGGCCGCGACGGCGATCCATCGTTCAAAATTGATGCAACGGGCATGCTGCCCGATGGCACCACCTGGGTTGAGATACAGCAAGCTCGTCACGGCGTCAATTTCAGGCAGACCCGTTTCTATCGCCTTGACGATCAACGCTGGCAGATGAGGCTACCGTCGCGCACCTTCTGGGGTGGTCACTTCCGCGCCATCAATACGCTCAGTTTGAGTCCAACGCTGAACAGCCCGCTCATCTCATTTGAGATGGTGTATCCACTTGAAGACGAAACTTTGATTCCGCTCGTGGCCGATCGGTTTTCGCGCGCCTTCAAGTATCTGTGCATCGAGTTAGGTTGCCCGATCAAAGACTCGCCCAGCCTGGCGTGGGGCCAACCGATCGCGTTGACGGTGTCGATCCGCGCCACCGCGCCGTACGCGGTACGCGATACGGGCCACACGGTTTCGGTGACGATCCCATCGCCACGGGTGACCGGCTACTACGAAGTGCCTGAGACTCAGGGCGATCCGATCGAGTCGATGGCATTTGACAGCTTGCTCGCACCCGCGGCGCGGCTGGCCGCCGGCTATGCCGCTCACTGGCCGGATGATGATCATGGAGCGTTGTTGTTGAACGCCATCATCGATTGGCTGCGCGTGCGCGTGTCGGACGAATACGCCTTGTCGCCGGTGCTGGTCCAGCCCACGCGCCATGGCTCGGCCAGTCCTGCGTTGCGACTGAACGGCACGGCGACGCGGGTCCACTATCAGCAGTTGCTGGCCGACGAGGATTTGCTGCCGCTGGAAACGATCTGGCGTTGGCGCCCGGACGATGCGCTGTTGAGCGGTTCAACTAATCTGGCGGAGAATGAAGCCGAGGCGTTGATTGCTTTTCTGGATCAACAGTTCGGCGGCGACAGCGTGATCAGATTTCTGCGCACGCTGGGCACAACCGATTCGCTACCGCTCGCGATCGAGCGGGCGCTGGTTGTCAACTACAGCGACTTTGTGATCGGGTGGGAACAGTGGATTGGAAAACAAGATTGAGATGTTTCGCGTGCCGAAGGCGCTAGCGTAACCGACGTGTTCGACTACTGCGCAGGCGCGGGCGAGGAGCAAGGGGGACAAACGGAGTCACTGCGTCAGATACCACCACCAGTGAGTTCTTGGGATCAGTAACTTTTCTCGAACTTCGGCAGTAAAGCAATCAAGTTTTGCAGAATTTGCTTGATATTCCGTTCTTAGTTGCTGATCTGTCCTATCAACTTGCTCTCGAAACAAGTCGATACTTGCTTTTCCTGACAGATATTTCAACAACCATTCGATGCTGTCACGGACTTGAAGCATATTAACATTCTCTTCAGAATCGTGATTTTGGAAATACCGCATGTTGCGTTCGTATTGCTCTACCTCCTGCTTTGTTACATTCACTACTGACTGAACAATTTCTTCGCTTGACATACCTTGCTCTATCTCGAACAACCGTCCATCCAAATCTTTTTTCTCATTTTGTAATGATGCAAATCCAGGAATTGCTTCCGCGCCTAAAGCCTTCATCTCTTGAATGGCGTCATCCAGTCGCAACGAGATAACATGAGCCCCAGGAATGTTCGATTGGCCCGGAAAGTATTCCCTCTTTTCTTGGATTGCTGTCAGACACGCATAATAGGATTGAATTCTTCGCTGCAAATGGGTTAGCTTTAGTTCAAGGTTATTATTCACTATCTCTCGCTCTCCGCCCGCGCGCATCGCGGACATTGGAACGCCTTAACAAAACGGAGAGCCAACGACTCTCCGTTTGTTTTGATAGCGTAGCCGTTAACGCTTGCGGCGGCTCAGGGCGATCAGCGTCAGCCCGCTCAGCACGAGTACAAGACTGGCCGGATCAATCGGTGCACCGGATACCGGCAGAAATAACGGCGGTCGATTGGGATCATAGATGGGGCGCTGGCCGTTGGGCGGCAGGTCGCCTCTCGGGCGGGTGCCGGGCGGTACGGCCGATTGATTCGGCAGGCAGGATAAGCGCGCGACGCCGTTCGTGAACGTCAGGCCGGCGCACACATTGAAGGGCGCATCGCTGGGATAAGCGGCCACTACCGTCACATCCACATACACCGTCACGCTCTGGCCGACCTCCAGATGCCCGACGTGTACGGTGAGGGCGGAATTGTATACGGACACATCGCCCTGCGAAGTAGTGACCGCCTCAATGGCGATATTGTTCGGCATGCCGCTGGTGATGGTGACGTTGTCAAACGCCGTTGGACCGGCGTTCAGCCCCACGATGGTAATCCGCGCCAGTTGATTGACGACCAGCGGAAATGGCGCCGCAGTAATGGTCAGCTGGAGATTCGGACCGGCGTGCAGCGGGGCGGCCTGAATGGGCGCGGCCAGCAGGCCGCAGATCACACTGATCAGTA
>JAUQXD010000202.1 GCA_030834835.1 Thermoflexales bacterium
GATGCGCTGGCGACGCACGTGTGGGCCATCGAAGACAATCGCATTGTGGTGTATGAAGGCAACTACTCGGAATTCACCGTGGCCCGTACCGCCGCGAAAGCGAAGGCCGAAGCGAAGCCAGAGCCGCAAAAGCCAGTTCAAGCCGCCGTCAAACCTAAGCCCGATAAGGCGGAAAAACAGCGCCAGAAACGCGCGGCTGACCTTGAATCAGCGATCAGCGAACTGGAGACACGATTGACCGAGTTATCGCACCAACTCGAACACGCCAAACCAGAACAAGTGGCGGCGCTCGGCACGGAATACAATCGCGCCGAGCAGCAGATGCAGACGTTGATCGACGAGTGGGCGCAAATTGCGGCGTAACGAGTGACGAGTGATGAGTAACGCGCACCACGCAACAGTGCGAAGCCTCCCTGTGGGACGCACCACGTCAAAGTATCTAATCGGTCTAACAGGCAACATCGCGACCGGCAAAAGCACGGTGGCGCGAATGCTGCAAGACCTCGGCGCGACCGTCATCGATGCCGATGCGCTGGTGCACGACTTGCAGCGCCCCGGCACGCCAACCTACGATGCCATCGTGGCGGCCTTCGGGCACGGCATCCTCGATCGGGCCGGGGAGATCGATCGGAAGGCGCTGGGATCGATCGTTTTTACTGATCCCGATCGTTTGCGTGTCCTGGAATCGATCTTGCATCCGGCGGTCGCCATCGAAAGCCAGCGACGAATTGCAACGGCGGCGACGCACGTGATCGTGTACGAAGCTATCAAGTTGATCGAGGCCGGCCGCGCCGAGATGTGCGATGCGATCTGGGTCGTCACGGCCCGACCGGACGTGCAACTTCAACGGCTGATGCGCTATCGGCAGTTGAGCGAAGCCGAGGCGCGACAACGCATCGACGCGCAGCCGCTGCAGAGCGAGAAACTGAAATATGCGACGGTCGTGATCGATAACAGCGGCGAATTAAGCGAAACGCAGCACCAGGTGCGCGCGGCCTTTGAAGCGATTGAGCACGGTTAGATTGTTCCGCGGCGCGGCAAATTGTGGTATAGTTACGCTCGATTTTTCGGTGAGGAGATGGCGATGGCTGAGACCGTCAAAGTGCGGCGTGTTCGTCCCGATGATGCCGGCGCGATCGGCAATTTCCTGGCGCAGGCCACGCGCGGGCGCATTGTGGTGCCTTATGAAGAAGTAGTGGAGCGCCTGGGCAGCAAGGCCTTCTTCCTGGCGATGACCGACCACATCGTGGGCCTGGCGGGCTGGCGGGCCGAGAATCTGGTGGGCCGCGTCGAAGACCTGGTGGTCCATCCGGCCGAGCTGCGCCCGCAAGTGGGGCGCGCCCTGTTTGACGCCATCGAAAAAGAGGCACGACAGTTGGAATGCGAAGTGCTGCTGCTGTTTGTGCCCAATGCCGTTTCAGCGGGCGCCGTGACATTTTATCAGTCGTTCGGGTTTGGCCGCCGACTGCTGGAAGACATCCCTGCACCGTGGCGGCAGGCGGCGAGCGAGTTTGATGTGCCCGATCACTTTATCATGACGAAACAGCTGCGCGAACTGGTCATGAAGCCGATTTAGGAGAAGGGTTATGGAGTCGATGAAGTCCTGGTTAAAGGTGCATCCCAAAC